>CAYXNQ010000059.1:2378-8746 GCA_964466545.1 uncultured Lachnospiraceae bacterium
ATCTTTCCGTCGCGCACAAGAATATCTTTTTTCTCAAATGCTCCGTTGATATGATCGAGGACATAGCCCCCGCGATAAAGCTTATCCATAATTTCTCCGTTTCAGCTCGGCCGGATCAGCCGTTATTTTCTCTTTCGACCACAACGCGATATATTTCGCTTTTTGCTTCTCCGCGTTGCTTGGCCGCCGCCTTTATAGCGTCCATCTTTCCGAGTCCGGTTTCCATAAGCGCCGCAACGTGCTCATAAACGTCAGCGGGATAATCTGCCGCCGGAGCTTCGCGGTTACCTTCAAGCACAAGCACGTATTCGCCGCGCGGCTCGTGAGATTCGTAATATTCGATTGCCAGAGACACGCTCGTTCGCATTATCTCCTCGTTGAGCTTGGTCATTTCGCGACAAAGCGCGAGCTTTCTGTCTCCGACATATGTAAGTAGCGCCGCGAGCGTTTCCCTGAGCTTATGCGGAGCCTCATAAATAATGACCGTCCTGCGCTCCGCGGCGATATCGGAGAGCCTTTGCTTTTTATCTTTTTTACCGGTCGGCAAAAAGCCCTCGAAAACAAAGCGATCTGTCCTCATTCCCGAAAGCACCAGCGCGTTGATCGCCGCACAGCATCCGGGGATCGCCGTGACTGTGATCCCGCGCTCCGCGCAAAGCTTCACGAGAGCTTCTCCCGGATCGCTGATCGCAGGAGTGCCCGCGTCCGAAACAAGAGCGCAAGCCTCGCCCGCCTCAAGTCTCGCCGCGATCTCCTCGCCTCTCTCTCGCTTGTTATGCTCGTGATAGCTGAGCTGAGGCTTCGATATTCCGAAGCGCGAGAGCAACAGCCCCGTGTTACGCGTGTCCTCCGCTGCTATAAAATCCACCTCGGATAGTACCTTTACGGCGCGCGGAGAAAGATCGGCGAGATTTCCAACGGGCGTTGCGACAAGATACAGCGCGCCGCCGATGATTTCGTTTTTTTCTCCGCGAGCGGAGCTGTCTTTTCCGGAATTGCTCATAGCTCAAAAGCTCCCCGTATCGTAGATAATGTTCATTCTTTCGGTATACGTCCTGCCATCGTCCTCATAGATAATCAAAGGCTTTTCGATCTTAACGGACGGAGCGGCGTCCTTCTTTCCCTCGACGATCACAAGCGACGGCTCGCTGTTTCTCGTCGGGAATACGAATAGGCATTTTTTCGCTTCTATCGAATTTTCCCGCATAGCGCAGATCAGATCGCACAGCCTGTCGGGGCGATAGACGACCGTAAACAGACCGCCGCTTTGCAGTATACGCGAAGCGCACGCCGCAAAATCGTATATCGAGCCGGCAAGCTCCCGTCGCGCCGCGTCCATCTCCGGATTTTTCGCATGGAAGCCCGAATCGGCAGGAAGATACGGCGGATTCGAGAATACCGAAAACACCTCTCCGCCGACGTCATTCGATTTTATGTCTCTTATATCGGCGAGGAGAGGAACGACGCGCTCATCAAGCTTGTTAAGCTCAACGTTGCGTCGTGTAAGGTCATAATATTCGCTCTGTCTTTCAAGCGCATATATCTTACCGAATTTATTTCGCGCAGCCGCCAAGAGCGAGATCACGCCCGTGCCGCTGCCAAGCTCTACCGCGACCTTGTTTTTCGCCGACCTCAAATACGCCGAAAGCAGATATGCGTCCGTGCCGAACAAAAGGCCGCCGTTTCGCTGGATCAGCGACAGATCTTCATTTATATAATCTATTCTTTCCATAGTTGTCGGTTAACAGTTTAGGCAATAATGTCGAAGGCGGAGCCGTCGGATATTAACCGCAGACTCCGCCGAAAACGACAGTATGCAATTACTCAGCCTGCGGTGCGCCGACAGGGCAATTTTCTGCACAAGCGCCGCATTCGAGACATTCGTCTGCATTGATAACGTACTTGCCGTCAACCTCTTTGATACACTCAACGGGGCAGTTTTCAGCGCAAGCGCCGCAACCGATGCATTCATCGTTGATTTTATATGCCATTTTGATTCACCTCCGAATAATGATTGATATATTATAACATATTGCCGAGCAAAATGAAAGAGCTTTTGCAAATTTTCATTTATTTATCGGCACGGTTATCGTTTTTTTCACGCTCAAGCGTAACGTCGTCGCGGTGATACGTTCTTTCGACCGTTCCCTGTCGCTCATTAAATTCAACTTTCAACATTCCGGTAAGCGGGGTCGTATCTCTTACGACACCTACGCCGTCGGCGGTCTTTACGCGAGAGCCGACAGGCGGAGTCAAGCGGATCGCCTCCTCATATACCTCATGCTCATATCTGAGACAGCACATAAGTCTGCCGCAGGTGCCGGATATCTTCGCCGAATTAAGCGACAGATTTTGCTCCTTCGCCATTTTGATCGAGACCTGAACAAAATCCGACAGAAAGCTGGCGCAGCAAAGCGGGCGTCCGCAAACTCCGAGGCCGCCGAGAAGCTTTGCCTCGTCGCGTATTCCTATCTGTCTCAGTTCTATTCTCGTGCGGAATATCGACGCGAGACTTTTTACAAGATCTCTGAAATCCACTCTGCCGTCTGCCGAAAAATAGAACATCAGCTTGTTGTTGTCGAACGTATATTCCACGTCGATCAGCTTCATATCGAGCTTATGCTCCTTAATCTTTTCGGCGCAGATCGCAAACGCTTCTTTTTCAAGCTTAAGATTTTCGTTGTAGTGCGCGGTGTCTTCCTCGGTAGCCATTCTCAAAACAGGTCTGACCGGCGGAACTGTCTCGGATGCTGGCACAAATTTATTGCCGCAGGAAACAAATCCGTATTCAAGGCCTCTCGCCGTCTCTACGATAACACGGTCTCCCGCAGAGCAGGAAAGCTCACCCGGCGCAAAATAGTATGTCTTGCCGGTATCGCGGAATCTAACTCCGACTACCTCGACAGGCGCGGTATCCGTAGCTTCGATGGCATCGCCGTTTTTTATATCCTCATTCATAAAATAATTCCTCAAATCTATTGTATACTGCACTCATTTCACGCCGCCGAGCCAAATGCACGACAGAGAAAGCGCGGGTGATGTGTTGTTTGAAATATCCTCATATGATTTCACAAGAGCGTCATAGGCGGCGTTGAGCTTCGCGACCGAGACGCTTTTTGCTGTCTGCTCCGCAGCCTGCCTGTCAAAATAACAGATAAGCGGCAGCTCCACTCTGCGCTTTACCGCGATCAGATCTCTGAGCGCGACGAGCGAATATTCGACAAGCTTCAGAACGTTCTCTCTATCCTTCGGAAGCGAAGCGATCATACTGCTGTATTCGCTTGACGCCGACAAAAGCGAAGAAACAAGCGATATCGCAAGCTCGCGTACAGCGTCCTCGCGTTCAAGCTCCCGCTGTTTGTCCTTAGTCATATCGCAGGCAATTCCGAGCGAGCCTCCGCAGAGCGCCGCGGCAGTGCGAAGCTTGTCATCGCTTGCGCCCTGAAATTCACGTTTCAAATAAGAATATATGAATTCTTCGTCAAACAGCTCCATGCGCACTACCGGCGCCCGTGAGCGCACCGTTTCAAGAAGCGCGGACGAATCGCGCACAAGTAAAAGGAAACGCACGAAAGGCGGCGGCTCCTCAAGCGAAAGCAAGAGCGCGTTTTGAGCCTGAGCAGTCATTGTATCCGCGTCCTCGATTATGTAGATCTTTCCGTCGCCGTCGTTAGGGGCGATATACATATCCTCCTTCACGGAGCGGATAAGATCAACGCCAAGCGTGGCCTTGTCCCTCGAAATATATTTCACGTCGGGAGAAATGCCTTTTTTCACCTTCAGGCACATATCGCATTTTCCGCACGGAAACGCCAACGTCGCGCTTTTTTCCGTACACAGCATCGCCGACGCGATCTCAACAGCGGCAGTGTGCTTTCCGGAGCCGGTCGGCCCCTCCAAAATATAGGCGTGAGCGGCAGTGCCGTCGAAAAGCCCTCTCGCGATTATTCTTTTAAGGCTTTCGTTTCCTATAAGCGTAGGAAAAAGCTCTCTCATATCACGATCCAGCCTTTCGTTTCGGTAATAAAGCTTTCGAAATATATAAGTTCAGGATAATTATATCAGAAACGCGCGGCTTTGTCAAACGGTAATAATTATTTTGTTCGAGCGAGCCGTATTCTTTGATTCGCGATTCTGAGGGGTCCGCAAAATGATAATTCGGCAGAGGCATTGTTTTTCAGAACTTTATTTGCTATAATTATTATGCGAATAATTACATCGCAATCATCGCACCAGCGAGCAAGACACGACCTTACCGCTTGACATATCTACTCCGACGCGCGCCGTCTCTTTTCCGGCGATATCGTATTCAAGATATGCAGTCGCAAATATCGACTCGCATTTGCCGAGCCTTACGCGCGGACTTTCGGCATAGCTCAAACCGAGCCTGTTTTTCATAAAATCTCTTGCAACCGAATCTGCTTCGTCCGCCGTAAGCTCCGCATTTCCGAATCGAGTCGGTATATATGAAAAATCAACGCATCGCATTTCATACATATTGATAACGGCATATGCGTTATCGCAGTAAAACACACAGCTACCGCCGTCTTTTGCCGATTTGCCGCATCTGAGCTTTAAGGATAAGCCAATAGCTTTTTGAGCGCATTTCAGCGCCGCATTCTTCCCGCTCGGCATAAATATTGGCGAAAATGTTGTAGAGTCACCCGTTTCCGCCTCCGATCTCTCAGGCAAATGCTCTCCGAGCGAACTTATTCCGTCGCGTGCAACATCGGCAAGCCACGAATGATCGTATGCGACTGTAGTCTCTCCCGAAAGATATCTTTCAAGCGCACTCAGCTCACTGTACGCCCGCCGCTTCAATTCCGTTTCAAGCGGATATTCCGACAGCGATCGCTCAAGCAGTGCAGCGGCGATCTGCGCCTCAACTGAAGTCGCAGTTCCGGCGTCGATCCCCTCAAGCGCGGCGATCAGCCTGTCGAGATCGCTTTCAGCATATGACGAAAAAATCTCCCTCGCGCCTTTTTCGATATTTGCCACACGGCATTTACCTTCAATATATAGAAATGCAAATACAGACGCCATAGCCGCTAATAATATAAGCGGCACGAGCAATACTGTCATTCGTTTATCTTTCATCCGCATATCCCCCAAAGCTGAGCTATCGTTATATACTCTTATTTTGCGCACAAAAGGATTTGTTATGAATACATCTAAAACCACGAATTACGATCAAAATTTTGAAAACGTACCGCGATTTTCCTGCGAATTTTCGGGAGAATGCGGCGGCTGCAACCGCACCGGACTTTCATATCGCCGCGGCCTTGCTGAAAAGCAAAGCAAAGTCGCAAATCTTCTGAAGCCTTACGTCAGCGTCAGCCGTATCATCGGAATGGCCGACCCGTATCACTACAGGAACAAAGTACACGCCGTGATCGCCGAATCGCACGGCAAGCTATATTCGGGAATATACAGGCAAGGCACTCATAAGATAGTGCCCGTTCGCAACTGCCTGATCGAAGACGAACGCGCTTCCGAGATAATACGTGACGTTACGGCTTTGGCGGCAGCGTTTCGCATCCGCGCGTTTAACGAAGATTCGGGAGAAGGACTGCTTCGGCACGTGACAGCCAGAGTAGCGCGCTCGACCGGAGAAATAATGCTTACGCTCGTGACATCTCGCGAGATGTTTCCGTCAAGAGCTAATTTCGTAAAAGAAATATTAAAGCTTCATCCGGAGATCACAACGATAACTCAAAACATCAATCAAAGAAACACCAGCATAGTATTCGGCGACAAAGACATTTCGCTTTTCGGGCACGGATATATTGAAGATATATTGCTCGGATGCCGCTTCAGAATATCGCCGCGATCATTTTATCAGGTAAATTCCGCAGGAGCGGAAAAGCTGTTTTTGACAGCAAGAAACATGGCGCGGCTCACAAAAAACGACGACGTTCTCGACGCATATTGCGGAATCGGTACGATCGGATTGATCATGCATGAGGATTGCCGCAGCGTTACCGGAATCGAGCTTAATCGCTCCGCGGTGCTCGACGCAAAGATCAACGCGAAGCTTAATTCCGCGATCAACAGCAATTTTTTTCATGGTGACGCGGGAGAATTTATGATAAAAAGCGCGGCGGCAGGCAGACGCTTTTCCTGCGTTTTCATGGATCCGCCGAGAGAGGGTGCGTCAAGCGAATTTCTCTCCGCGCTGCTCCGCTCAAAGCCCGACAAAATCGTATATATTTCCTGCAATCCGGTCACGCTTGCCAGAGACCTTGCGCACCTGACTCGAGGCGGCTATCGCGCGCTGCAGGCAGTCCCCGTAGATATGTTCCCCTTCACCGATCATGTGGAGACGGTATGTCTTTTGTCCAAACTTCAAAATCGGCAGCATATTGAGA
>CAYXNQ010000060.1:0-8524 GCA_964466545.1 uncultured Lachnospiraceae bacterium
TTCATTCCGCGTATGATTATGCTTGAGCCCGTGCGGGATTCAAAGCTCATCTGCGAGTACGATATGCTCCATATACGATCTGCGTTTTCGCCGTACACGCGGGATATCGCGGCGCACAGCTCGGCAAATACGCTGTTGCGGCACGACGCCTCGCTCTTTCTGACAACAAGAAGATTAGCTCCGGCAAATCTTTCGTCCGCCAGCTTTATCACGTAATCCTGTGCCACGTTAAAGCTCTTTCCGCTGCCGGCAGAGCCGGATATCACCCTGTATCTCGCACGGGTTTTGTTCGCCGCGCGAAATACAGGATTGAACTTAACATATCTGAATTCGACGTTACTCATAATCGTATACGACTATGACGGAAAGCGAATCATTCTCGCCGGATCCCTCGCTCTGCGAAAGCACACGCGAATACTCCGCAAGCGCCTTCAGTTTTTCGGAACATTTTATCTCGCGATCCGCTTCTCCGAACGCAAGCTTCCGATATTCCGCCGCAATTCTTTCTCTTTCCGCGTCGACTTCGTTTCCGCAAGGCAATTCTTTTTCGTTCAAATAATTCTATCTTCCTTTCAGTGCTTCCAAATACGGTACAATACCGCACATATTATTTTTCGCGATTTTCTTTCATTATTTACTTGATTATTGTGTAAAAATTTGATATACTTACTTAATATAAATAATTGATAAATAAAGGATATATTATGGATACAATAAAAAAACCGCGCGGCACAATGGATATTATGCAGCCGGAGATATCCGCTTGGAGATACGTCGAAGAGACCGCAAGAAAATGCGCTTCGATGTACGGCTTCAGCGAGATACGTACTCCCACCTTTGAGGATCTCAGGCTCTTTAAGCGCGGCGTCGGCGAGGGCACTGACGTAGTGCAAAAGGAGATGTATACCTTTGAGGATCGCGAAGGCAGAGCGTTTGCACTGCGCCCCGAAGGAACAGCCTCAGTGGTCCGCGCGATCATCGAAAACGGCGCGACCGGCGGAACGATGCCCCTCAAATATTTTTATCTCATAAATTGCTTCAGATATGAAAAGCCGCAAGCAGGCAGAAGCCGCGAATTTTTTCAGTTCGGCTGCGAAATGTTCGGCGCAGCTTCTCCGGCAGCGGATTTCACAGTCATAGCTCTCGCGGATTCCATTCTCAAAGCTCTAAAATTAAAAAACATATCGCTCCATATCAATTCGATCGGTTGTCCAAACTGCCGCCCGAAATACAGAGAAGCTCTCCTCGCATATCTGAACGAGCATCGCTCACAGCTTTGCGAGACCTGCCTTGAGCGCATCGAGAAAAATCCGCTACGCGTCCTCGATTGCAAAAACGATTCGTGCCGGCACGTAGCCGAAAACGCTCCCCGCACTGTAGATCACCTTTGCGACGAGTGCGAAGATCATATGAACAGCCTTAAGCGTTTCCTTGATTCCGCGGGCATACAGTATACCCTCGATCCGCATATCGTCCGCGGACTTGATTACTATACAAAGACCGTGTTTGAATTTATCGCGGACGGCATCGGAGCGCAAAGCACCGTGTGCGGCGGCGGAAGATACGACGGCCTCGTGTCTGAGCTCGGCGGTCCTAAGCTCTCCGGTCTCGGATTCGGAATGGGCATAACGCGACTTCTCCTCGCAATGAAGGAATCGGGAGTAATGCCGCCGGACGAAAGAACGCCGGACGTATATTTTGCACCCATGGGAGAAAATGCGCAAGCCGTATCGCTCGCACTCACCGAACGCCTGAGAGCAGAGGGCGTGCTCGCGGAATGTGACGTCGTAGGCCGCTCGCTCAAAGCGCAAATGAAATATGCCGATAAGCTCGGCGCGCGCTTCACCGCAATTATAGGCGATAACGAGATCGAAAAAGGCGAGTGCGTGATGAAAAACATGAGCACGAGCGAGCAGATCACCGTAAATATCGATGCCGATTCCATCGCAAAGCTCGTAAAATGATCGAAGCAGTAATTTTCGATATGGACGGCGTTCTGATAGATTCGGAAGCCGCAATAACCCGCGCAGCCATGCAAGCCCTCGCGGAATACGGAATAGAATCCGATTTTGAAGATTTCAAACAGTTCACCGGCATGGGCGACGATCTTTTCGTCGGCGGCGTCGCACGTCTGCACGGCGGCGAATATAAGCCGGAAATGAAATTAAGAACTTACGAGATATATAAAGAAAACGCCGTAAGCATAAACGTCTATCCGTGGACGCGCGCACTCATAAAAAGCGTATCGGACTACGGACTGAAAACGGCGATCGCAAGCGCCGCAGACAGAATAAAAGTCGAAGCGAATCTTGACGTGATCGGCGTGGGCGCGAATGCTTTTTCGGCTGTGATAACCGGAATCGATGTAAAAAACAAAAAGCCCGCGCCGGATATATTTCTCTCCGCCGCCCGTAAAGCAGGCGTACTGCCGGAGCGCTGTGTGGTAGTCGAGGATGCATTATCCGGAGTGAAAGCCGCAAAAGCGGCAGATATGCTCGCGTGCGCCGTCACCACATCGTTTTCGGCCTCCGAGCTAATCGCCGCAGGCGCAGATCATGTCTGTGACAGTCTTTCTCTTGACGAGATATTAAAAACAATAAATAAAGCAACAAAGTAAATCTCAAATTGAAAGGATTATACAAAATGAACCCCTTTACAAAAGAAGATAAACGCACCCATTATTGCGGCGCCCTGACCGCCGCGGATATCGGCAAAGAGGTCAAGGTACTCGGCTGGTGCCAGAAGCAGCGCGACCTCGGCGCACTTATATTTATCGACCTCCGCGACAGAAGCGGCATAGTACAGCTCGCATTCGATTCCGATACAGATAAACAGTATTTCGATATCGCATTCGGCGTTCGCGCCGAATATGTGCTCGCCGCGGCCGGAACGGTAAGAGCGCGTGCCGAAGGCGCTGTCAACAAAAATATGGCTACCGGCGAGATAGAGATTGCGGTCAAAACGCTCAAAGTCCTCACCGAAGCCGAAACACCTCCGTTCGCGATCGTGGAAAAATCCGACGTAAAGAGCGAATTGAGACTTACCCACAGATATCTTGACCTTCGCCGTCCCGATATGCAGCGCAATATAATCGCCCGCTCCGAGATAACAAAGATAGCCCGCAATTATTTCGCCGATAACGGCTTTATTGATATCGAAACTCCAGTTCTCGTCAAGCCCACTCCCGAAGGCGCGCGCGACTATCTCGTGCCCAGCCGCGTTCATCACGGCAAATTCTATGCGCTTCCGCAGTCGCCTCAGCTCTATAAGCAGCTTCTCATGTACTCCGGCTTCGACCGCTATATTCAGATCGCGCGCTGCTTCAGAGACGAGGACCTCCGCGCAGACCGCCAGCCCGAATTTACTCAGATCGACCTTGAGATGTCCTTCTCGGACGAAGAAGATATCATCACCCTTTGCGAAGGCTTCATCAAGGAGCTGTTCGATAAATTCATGCATCGCCCCGTACAGCTTCCCTTCCTCAGAATGACATACGCCGAGGCAATGGAAAGATACGGCTCGGATAAGCCCGATACGCGCTTTGACATGGAGCTGAAAAATATATCCGATATCGCGGCAGAATGTTCGTTCTCCGTATTCCGTTCGGCTGTGGAAGCCGGCGGAGCCGTCCGAGGAATCAACGTAAAGGGCGGAGCTAAGCTGACTCGCAAGGAGATCGACGCCATTCCAAACTTCGTAAAATCGTATGGCGCTAAGGGCGTGGCATGGTATAAGCTTCAGGACGGAACAGCATCATCGTCTTTCGCTAAATTCATGTCTGAGGACGAGCTTGCAAAGATCAAGGAGCGCCTCGATATCAAGGACGGAGACCTCGCGCTGTTCATAGCCGGAAAAACGCAAATGGTATTCGATTCTCTCGGCGCTCTCAGATGCGAGATGGCGCGCCGCATGGATATTATCCCGAAGGATACCTTCAATTTCCTCTGGATAACGGAATTTCCGCTGTTTGAGTACAGCGAGGAAGACGGCCGCTATTACGCTAAACATCATCCCTTCACTCGCCCGATGGAATGTGACCTCGATAAAATATCAAGCGATCCCGGCGCAGTGAGAGCAAGAGCGTATGATATCGTACTCAACGGAAACGAACTCGGCGGCGGATCCGTAAGAATCCACGAGACCGAGCTGCAAAAGCATATGTTCCACGTGCTCGGTATCTCCGACGAAATGGCTGAGCAGAAATTCGGCTTTCTTCTTGAAGCGTTCAAATACGGCGTACCGCCGCATTGCGGACTTGCTTTCGGTCTCGACCGCCTCGTAACGCTTATTCTCGGCCTTGAGGATATCCGCGACGTTATCGCATTCCCGAAGGTTCAAAACGCGTCCGAGCTTATGTCGCGTTGCCCGTCGGAGCCTGACGATAACACGCTCGCCGAACTCGGCATAGCGGTAACCGATAAAGAATCCGATTGATATAGCTTGAAAAGCAAGCCTCCGTTATATACGCATATGACGGAGGCCTCTTTTTACGAAGATTTCAAAACATGAAACGCATACAAACGAAAACCAAAGATATGGCGCTTATCGCGGCATTTGCCGTGACGATCTCCGTATGCGCCATCATTACCGTGCCGACCGCGATTCCGTTTACAATGCAGACCTTCGGCATTTTTCTTGCGGTAAATATACTCGGCGGCAAAAAAGGCACGCTCGCGATCTTAGTATATATCGCGCTCGGTGCCATCGGCTTGCCCGTGTTCTCCGGCGGCACTGCCGGAATCGGAATACTCATAGGCAAGACCGGCGGATATATGCTCGGATTCGTGCTTTACGGCCTGCTCGCATGGCTCGTCGAAACATTTACAAAAAATTCCGTCGCCGTTTCCGTGATCACAATGCTGATCGGGCTCGCTTTGTGCTATACGCTCGGCGCGTCTTGGTTCTTGCTCGTGACCGCAAAAAGCGGAAGCTCTGTCAATCTTCGCAGCGTTCTGTATGTGACCGTGCTCCCGTTCGTCATTCCCGATCTCATAAAGCTCGCGCTCACCGTGCCGATAAGCCAAAGATTAAAAAAGCTCATGCATCGGTAACACGCCGTCGCTCGCCTATTTCTCCACAAAAACGAGAGGGAATGCGAGCGATATTTATTTGCTTTTGTCAAGCTCGGGAAGCCCGCCGATACTCGTGATCAGCGACAGAAGTCCGGCAAGCAACGACGCGCTTAAGACTGTGAGCCAATCCACATCGGAAATCAGCACCGCAGTTCCAAGCGTCGCCGCCGCGGTTTGCGCCGCAGTTTTCACAGCGCGTATTCCCGCCGCCCTGAGCCATTCGAGTGAAAATATATTTTTCATTTTTTAGTCTCCTCCGATCTCATAAGATCAAATAATCTTTTCAAAAGCACGCAAAGCATCTCCCTCGTGCATACGCCGCCGAGATCCAATCTGCCGTTTTGATCTCCGTTCAGAAGTCCCGATTCAATCGCCCATAAGACCGAATCGCGCGACCAATCCGCAACGGGAGCTTCGCATATGCTAAGCTTTTTCTCAAGATACGGAAGTGGATCGAACGGTACCCCGCCGTATTCGAGCTGAAAATGCAAATGCGCGCCGGTAGCGCATCCGCTGTTTCCCATATAACCGATCGCTTCTCCCGCCTCGACGCGAGCATACGGCTTAACCTTAACGCTTCCGCACGCCAAATGAAAATACTTGCTTGCATATCCGCCGTTATGCTTGATAACGACAAAATTCCCCTCCGAGCGCTGTGCATCAAAACCTGCGATTCCGTCACGCGCCTCTACCACCGTCCCCGCCTCAAACGCGCATATCGTAGCCGTCTCGGAGCATCCCGTAAATCGAGTAATATCGATGCCCTCGTGACCTTCCCACATCGCCGTCACGGGATTTTGCCGATAACCGAACGGACTTGTTACAAGCATATCTCCTTCTTCACCGAATACCGATATCTTGCCCATCACATTCTCCTATACGTTATCCATATGATAATGCTCTATCTGGCGCTCGGCGCGCTCGATTCTGATGTGCGCCTGCTTATTACTCTCCTCAAGCGCCGTAATCCGCGAGCAGAGATTTGTGTTCATTCTCCTTTGCTCGCGTTGCTCGGATTTAATATCGTCGATCCCCGACCTGATATATCCGATCTCAGCCAGCACCGTTCCGCTCTTTTCGCCTGCGGCGGAATTATCGAGCCGCTTGCTGCGCGAATACGCAACGATCGCGAATATCATCGCCGATATTCCCGACGCTATCCCCACTGCAGCCGATATAAGCGATATTATACCGTACATTACGCCACCTCGCTCCAACCGTAAACTCCCGGCTCGTATACGTTCGCGTCTATATCGGAGCACCAATTCTTGCCGCCGTGCGATACCAGATCGCCGGCCTTATACGCATTGTGCGCCCCCGCAGGCTGAAGCCACGCAGGATACAAAACGGAAGGATCGCTTATTTCCGCATACAGCGCGGGCGTGTCTTCGGGAAGCCAGTCCGCCTGCGAGGTATGCTCAACAATCACACGGTACAGCTTTCCCTCCATGCATATCCTGTCTCCGATCTGATATGCCGTCCCAACGGCAAATCGCGGAAATATCTCAGGCGCAGTGCTTGCCGTCTTATCGTCAAGCGACGGCGCGGCAGCTTCTATCGCCGCCCTTAGCTTTTTTGCTTTTTCTCTTGTCACTGTGCTATCCCTCCCGTGATTATCGCAAGCGCCTCCGAATCGTCGATCTCATCATCGTCCGACGTCACTCGCGCTTCTTCAAACATTGCGGGGAATATTATCCGAATCTCTTCTGGCACATCGCCCGCCCCGATTTCGCCCGCGCGATATTTCGTTTCGTATTCTCTCGCTTCCGCATATTTCGCCGAAAGCGCGTCGTATTCCGCTTTCGTTATCTCGCCTTCGATCGCCTTTGACGCACCGGAGCTTCCGAACGAAACGACCGCCGCGCCGTCATAAAACGCAAAATATCTCATGATACTGCCCCCAATATGTAGCTGTAGTCTCCATCAAAAGTGTAGTTAGTCATCGTAAATGACACTTGACTTGCATTTACGGTATATTTTGAAGGATTGGCTATTCCATAGCTTGTGAATTGTCCTGTCGAGCTGTTAGCTATTCCGAATTTATCATTTCCGTTCGTTCCGTTATATCCGCAGATTTTTACCACTTTACTTGCTACCGATGACGACGTGCTGTATATCATAACGAGAAGCGGCACTTTTCCGAGCGAATGAGATATCGAAATCGTTGCGCTTCCGCTCGCCGTCACCGTTCCCGTTTCCGCCGCGCCCGTCGAGATCGACAGCCCCGCTATCGCTTCCGCCATTCCGTCAAGCGAAAGCAAAGCTGAATCGCCGGTCTTTTCTCTGATTGCGTCCGCAATCGCCGTCATTTTTTCTTTCACGCTCATATTTACCACTCTCCCGAAAGAATCGCTTCGTCAACGTATGATTTTATTTCGGCCTTGTCAGCTTCCGTCCAATAGTCCGTTCCGCGAATCGGCGTGTATCCGTCAGAGCCGTCCGCGCCGTTTATGCCGTTCAAGCCGTCCGTTACATTAAATGTATGCGTGCCGTATGCATCAGTCACCGTCACGCTGTGCCCGGTTGCGATCTCCGCGATTTCAATTTTCGGCGATACGCCGTCCGCGCCGGCAAGCTCTGCCGAGGACGTGCCGGAAGCCGACGTTACCGTCAATACAGTTCCGTCCCAATAATGCGTACACGGTATTCCGTCTGCGCCGCTTTCGCCATCCTTGCCGCACAAAAACGAGATCGTCTTTTCCGTGCCGTCCGTCATTGAAAACGCAAGCTCTCTGCTGTCGGGCTCGCCGTTATCCCGTATCTCGATACGCGCTATCCCAACTCCGTCCTTGCCGTCTGAAATAATAAATGTGTCAAAACCGCCGTCATCATAGCTGATGACCAACGTGTCGTCCACACGGCTGACGTTCGCAACGGAACGTATCTTCTTACCGATCATTCCGGAAAGCGAATCGAGCCAGTCCGCGAGACTTCCCGTAAAACCTTCTTCGCACGCAAGTTCATACGCACTTTTGCCGTCCTTGCCGCGAAAGATCTCATACGCGCTGTCGTTCGGCAGTTCACCTTCATCGTATACTCGCTCCACATTCGCTCCCGCCGCCGCGGAAAACGGCAAAGCACTGCTCTTGATCACCGTTCCCGCTCCGTCGGCAAGCTCTACGCGGCAGCTTCCGTCAAGCGACAAAAGATATCCCGGAAGTCTCCCACGCGCAAGCAGTCCGCCATCGCGTCTTATCAAGGGCAACCTTATCCCAATGCAGTCGCTTCCGGTATCGACCGAAAAAACGCATATCAGATTTTCGCTCCTGTAGCCCGATATCTCAAGCGGCACCGATATCTCAAGGATATCCGCCATATTCTCGCCGAGCGTAATAATACTGTCGTCAAGCCTTTCAAGGCGCTTGTCTGAATTAAGTTTGAATCTCACATCACACCTCCGCCGAATATATCATCATACGGCATAATAACCGTAGATCGTAACAGCGCCGTCA
>CAYXNQ010000061.1:0-8393 GCA_964466545.1 uncultured Lachnospiraceae bacterium
TTTTTCTGAAATACATACACGTGATCTTTCCGCTTCCGCATTTGAAGGTTATTCTCGTATGCTTGTCGGAGCCAACTCCGTATATGCCCAATATCTCCATATTGAACGAAGCGAAAAGCGGCTGCGGATTCGACGTGCCGTAAGGCTCAAGCAGGTACAGTGATTCTGCGAGCGATAGGTCGATGTCGGTCTCTGTCAGCTCGCAATCTGCGTCAAATGACGCGCAAAGCGTATTGCCGTTAAAGCAAGCTGCCGCATATTCGTTGAGCTTCTTTTTGAAGTCGTCGAGTTTGTCGCGACGTATCGAGAGGCCTGCGGCAAGCTCGTGCCCGCCGAATTTTTCGAGCAGATCTTGGCAGTGCTGCAGTGCGTTGACAAGATTCATTCCTTTTACGCTTCTGCCGGAGCCTTTACCTATATCATCTCCGCTTTGAGCTTTTTCGGCGTTATTATCGGAGGGATCTTCAAATGAGATAAGTATGGACGGGCGACCGTATTTTTCGGTCAGGCGCGACGCGACGATTCCGATTATGCCGTGATGCCAATTTTCAGAATCAAGCACGAGCACGGGGGTATCATTTGAAAGATCATCGCTTGTCAGCTTCGCGACGGCTTCGGAGAGAATTTTATTTTCCTCCTCCTGCCGCTTTTTGTTTATTTCGCAAAGCTCCGTTGCGATGGGCGCGGCTTCGCTTTGATCTTTTGCGAGAAAGAGCTTTACGGCAAGTCCGGCGTCGTTCATTCTGCCGGCGGCATTGATTCGCGGGGCAATGGTATAGCCCACGACGCCGGAGGTTATCTTTTTCGGCTTTTTCCCGGATGAATCTGCCGCAATCAAAAGCTGTTCGATGCCCGGGCGAGGCGCTGCCGCGATTCTGGAAAGCCCATATGCAACGATCAGCCTGTTTTCATCGGTGATTGGCATAACGTCCGCGATGGTGCCGATAGCGACAAGATCCGCGCAAAGCTCTGCGGCACGTTTTACCGCTTCGCGTTTGCCGCAGTCTTCGGCACGCTCGATCATTGCGGTTATGAGCTTGAATACTACTCCTACTCCGGCAAGCTCCTTGAACGGATATAGGCAATCGGGGCGGTGCGGATTTACTACCGCTTCGGCTTTCGGAATATCTCCGCAACATTCGTGGTGATCGGTTATGACGAGACGCATACCTTTTTCGTATACAAGCTTTGCTTCTTTTACCGCGGTTATTCCGGTATCTACTGTTACTATCAGCTTGACTCCGGCTTCGGAGAGCTTGCAAATGCCGCCCTCGGACATACCGTAGCCCTCGCCGGTCCTGCATGGGATATAGTAGATCACGTCGGCGCCGAGCGATGAAAGATACAGATACAGTGATGAGACTGCTGTTACGCCGTCTACGTCGTAATCTCCGTATATTGCTATTTTTTCTTTATTTTGCACGGAGTACAGCACGGCTTCCGCGGCGGCAGCCATGTCGCGCATTTCAAATGCGTCGTGCAGCATTTCGGTTTCTTTCGATATAAATTTTGAAGCAGCTTCCGGTGTTTCGTAGCCGCGGCTGACGAGCAGGGCGGCGACGGTTCGATTTATTCCGAGAGCGCGGGAAACTGCGTTGATCCTGCCGTCTTTTTCAATCTCGTCGGCGGACAGCTTTACGTTCCACAGATTACTGTCAAGCATTATGGATTTCCTTTGTGATGTTTTTTCTGTTGAGAAGGCAAGCTTCCGCCGTGACTTGATCTGCGGGAAGCCTGTCGGTCATTCCGAATATTTTTCGAGGATCGCGGCGGCGACTTTGAGACCGTCAAGCGCAGCGCTCATGATTCCGCCGGCGTATCCGGCGCCTTCGCCGCAAGGGTATATACGGTCGGAGCTTGGCGCTGTGAGTGCTTCGTTGCGCAGTATCCGCACGGGAGCCGAGGTTCTTGTTTCGACTCCGGTAAGCAGAGCGTCGGGCGCGTCAAAACCGCGCAGCTTTTTGCCGAACACCGCAAGTCCGTCTTTCAATGCGTCTGTGACAAAGCTCGGAAGGATCGTGTTAAGATCTGTCGGAGTAACGCTGCCAGAGCGGTAGGTCGGAGATATCCTGCTTCTGATATCGGTTACGACTCCGCGGCGAAAGCCGTCTACGGTTTGGATAGGGGCGCTGTAATTACTTCCGCCTGCTTTATATGCGGCGGCTTCGATATTCTTTTGAAAAGCGATCGCTTTTTGCGGAGTGTCGCCGTAATCTGCGGGATTGACTGTGACTGCGACGGCTGAATTGGCATTTTTTCCGTCTCGCGCGGAATAGCTCATTCCGTTTGAGATAATTCCGCCTTCATCTGCTGACGCCGGTACTACGACTCCACCTGGGCACATACAGAAGGTGTACACGCCGCGTTTTCCCTTTGTGTGAGAAAGACAGTATTCTCCTTTGGGTAGAGAAGGGGTGCCCGCAAGCTTGCCGTAGAGGGCGGCGTCTATATCCTGCTGCAGGTGTTCTATTCTTACGCCTACCGAAAACGGTTTGGCTTCAACTGTATAATTTTTGCTTAAAAGCAGGGAATATATATCGTGCGCACTGTGCCCTGTCGCGAGTACGAGAACTCCGTATGGAATTTCGCCGTCTGGCGTTTTTACCGCAAGCTCGCCGATGTCGGTAAGCGGCGTATTATATCTGATGTCGCAGCCGAGAGAACGCAGCTTTTCGTCGGCTTTACTTACGATCTTACGCAAAACGTCTGTTCCGATATGCGGCTTTGCCTGATAACGTATAGCCTCCGGCGCGCCAAGCTCTATCAATTTTTCGGTTATGTATGCGCAACGCGGATCGTTTACTCTCGTGGTGAGCTTGCCGTCGGAAAATGTTCCCGCGCCTCCTGCGCCGAACTGTATATTTGTGTTTTTATCAAAAGCTCCGCCTTGCATGAAGGCTTCGACTATGCGCGTTCTTTCGTCTACGGGCGCGCCTTTTTCGAGAACGATGGGCTTTAGTCCTGCTTCCGACAGTATCAGAGCGCAGAATATGCCTGCCGGTCCGAAGCCTGCGATCACCGGTCTTGCGGGCATACGCTCGCTTCCGCGCGGAAATGTTACGGGAGAATATGGCGCTTTTTTTATACCGAAGCGCGAGAGGTCTCGGTTGATCTCGCCGTCGATCTCCGCGAAAAGCGAATACACGAAGGCCGGCTCGGCGCGTCTTGCGTCAAGAGATTTTTTGTGCAGATATATATTTGCGCGCGAAGGCGATATTCCGGCGCGACGAAGCGCTTTCATGCCACTCGCGAAAGCTTCTTCATCGCCGGCGGTATACGGAAGTCGGATATTTTCTATTATTACGCGGCTGGCTTTACTCATTCATTATACTCCGGTGATTCAATTATCGGTTTGGTTGATCGCGACTTGCACTGTGTATTCGCCTATCTCGTAGACCGGCTGATCTGTTTGCGCATCAATTATTACAGTTGCGTTTGCGGTAAATATTCCGCTCATATCGCTTGTAAATTCGCTGAGATCGACCTTTACGGAGATATCGCTTTTTTTGATATTCGCGAGATCCGCAGGCGAGCCGCGAAGTGTGATCTTAACTGAGGTGTCGAGGATAGTATACGGCACGGTAGCGTCCTTTGCGTCGATATCCGTAACGGTCACGGTCCTCAGAGCTGTATTTACCAGCTTGACGCTTATGTTTGCGCTGTCGTTTCCGCCGACTACCGTTGTTCCGTCGGGAAGCGGAATTGCGACGGTCTTTGTGATATCGCCGCTTAACTTTTTCTCGTCTATTGTCGTGACGATGAGCGAGGTCAGGTTATCGAGCGTAGCCGGATCGCCGCGCAGGGTTATTTCGGACGGTGAGATCGTGATCTCGGAATTGTCGGCGCCTAACAGGCCGTACACGAGATCTACGGTAAGGTGAACGGTCTTTGTAGTGTATACGGGGACTGTCGCTTTGATCTCAGTGCGCGACGATTTTATATACGGATTGTCGATGACGTTTCCGTCTTTATCTATCAGCGATATCTCTCCGATCACCGTTACGCTGGAGGTTATATTACCGAGAGAGAGATTTACCTGCGCGTGAGAGATACTGTCAAGTGCGGATTTCGGGCCGGTGAGCGTGACGGTATCGTATTCGGGGGTGGGTATTCCGAGTTCGAGAGGCTTGGCAACGGTTATGCTCGACAGCTTGACCTTGACGGATACCGTTTTCACATCTTTTTTATCAGCGTACACGTTAATTGCATTCAAAGAGGTTCCGCCGAGCTTTATGCCGCTCGGCACATTTACGTGAACGTCAAGCGAGTGATATCCGGACGAACTTATCGACGCCGCGTCAACGTATGCTGTGATATCCTCCGGCGTAAGCTTGGAGATCTCGCTTTTTTTGCCGATAAGCTTTACTTCGAGGAGATTGCCGTAGCCGCTGTATATTGAGAGATCGAAGTTATCCTCAAGCGCGCTTGTGTTTATTATATCTATCGTTACTCCTGAAATGACGTCCTCATACTCCGGAGAATCGACCTGCATAACGTAAAACCAAATGAAGAAAGCGCATACGAAGCAAACGATCATTGCTACCCAGTCAAACACGCGATCCTTAGAGGCGGTGTTCTCTCCGGCATTATTTACTGTATTACGTCCCATAGTGTGAGCCTTTCTGATGTTGTATACTAATTCTTTTTCCCGGAGCTTTTTTTGTCGTGGATAAGATTTTTCGGATTGAATTTTATCGCGTCCGAGGTATTCTCGTGAACGAGATAGCGGTTCAGTTCTTCTGTGAGCGTTACTCGGTCAAAGCCGCGAGTGAGAGTCCCTTCGCATGCGAGCGATATCGTTCCGGTTTCCTCTGAGACCACGAGCACTACCGCGTCGCTGTTTTCGCTTACGCCGATCGCGGCTCTGTGTCTTGTTCCGAGATCCTTTATTATATCGGGATTTACGGAAAGGGGAAGCAGGCAACCTGCCGCGTGCAATCTGCCCGAACGGATTATCAGCGCGCCGTCATGCAGGGGAGCTTTATTGAAGAATATGTTTTTTATCAGAAACGAACTTGACTGAGCGTTTATTATTGTGCCGGTGAGGATAAGGTCGCCGAGCTTGGTAGTTCTCTCGAATACTATCAGCGCGCCCGTTTTGCTTTCGGACATATCGCAAGCGGCGGCGACGACCTCGGATATCGTGCGCTTTACTATCATGGAATCGCGGTCTCCGCCTACGCTTTTCAAGCTTTTGATAGATTCTCCGCCCATTTTTTCAAGTATAGAACGCAGCTCCGGCTGGAATAATATAACGAGAGTGATGATTCCGACTTGGAAGACGTTTCGCAGAATGAACTGCATGGCGTGCATTTCAAACAGCTCGCTCATGAACAAAAATACCATTATCAGTATTACGCCGAGGGCAAGCTTTCCCGCGCGTCTGTCACGTATGAATTTATACATAAAGTACAGAATTACCGTTAGGCAGGCTATGTCAAGAAAATCTATAAAGCCGATACCTGATACCGTTCTTGAAAAAACTGAGAAAAATTCGGATAACCACTGCAACATGAGACAATACTCCCAATTTTATATATTAATATATTCTATCACAAATCCGTATATATTTCAAATATAATTATTATGTTTTTTGAAAACTTTTGAAAACTTGATGAAATTGTTTTATGAAAATGCTATAATTAGATATCTAATACCGTTATGGCGCGTTTTTTCATTATGCGGAAAGGCGATCGCCGCGGCAGCACTGATTCGGAGGGTAGCAATGGGCTTGAGCGAAACCGTATTTGATTCTTACGCGCCTTTTATAAGGGAGTACATATATTCGCACGGCTGGAACTCGCTTCATGAGATACAGCTTATTGCGGCTCATGTGATATTTTCAAGCGACGACAATCTGCTCTTGTTGTCGGGAACGGCGTCCGGCAAGACGGAGGCGGCTTTTTTTCCTGCGTTATCCGAAATCAGTCGCACTGATAAGAAAGGAGCGCGGATACTCTACATTGCGCCGCTTAAAAGTCTTATCAACGATCAATTTGCGCGGATAGACGAGCTTACGGAGTCGGCGGGAATACCCGTCACGCATTGGCACGGCGATGTTGCGGCGTCTCACAAGAGCAAATTCCTCGACGCGCCTTCTGGCGTTTTGCAGATCACGCCGGAATCGCTCGAAAGTATGCTGATGAACCGTTCAAACGACATCAAGCGTATATTCGAGGGACTGGATTTTATTATAATCGACGAAATACACACGCTGACGGGGACTGACAGGGGCAATCAGATCATTTGCCAGCTCGTGAGGTTGGCGCGTATCATCGGTCATTCGCCGCGGCGTATCGGACTTTCCGCGACGGTGGGCAATGCGGAGAGCGCTGCGGCGTGGTTAGGCGCGGGCAGCGGCAGATCGACATATGTTCCCGAGCTTCCGAAAGCTAAGCTGAGGTGGCGGCTCGGAATGGAGCATTTTTACATTATGAGCGGCGATATTACCGAAACGCCGAGTGCGGAAGCGCGTATGCAAAAAGAGGACGGATATTCGCTTGACGCGGGGCACGAGTATATTTACGATTGCACGAAAAACAGAAAGACGATCGTGTTTTCAAACTCCCGTGAGGAAACGGAATACATAACCGCGTCGCTTCGCATGATTGCACAGAGGCGCGGAGACGATGACGTGTTTTTGATACATCACGGCAATCTGTCCGCCGCGCTGCGCGAGGACGCAGAGCTGAAATTGAAGCGTGACGACGAGATATGCACTGTTTGCGCCACGGTCACGATGGAGCTCGGAATTGATATCGGACGTCTGGAGCGGGTCATTCAGCAGGGCGCGCCTTGCTCGGTCTCCGCGTTTTTACAGAGACTCGGAAGAAGCGGAAGGCGAGAGCTTCCTCCTGAGATGATGATGGTATTTCGCGAAGAAAATCCGCTTCCGAACACGCCCTTGCCTCAGCTTATTCCGTGGGAGCTTTTGCGCGCGATAGCTATCGTACAGCTTTATGTTGAGGAACGCTATATTGAGCCGCCGCTGATCCGCAAGCGCCCGTACAGCCTGCTTTTTCAGCAGATACTTTCGATCCTTGCGTCATCTGGAGCGATGCTTCCGGCGGAACTGTGCGATAGAGTGTTATCGCTTCCGCCTTTTCGTTATTTGACTCGCGAAGATCTACTCGCTCAGCTTCAGTTCATGCTGCAAAATGATTTTGTGGAGCTGACAGACGAGGGCGAGCTGCTCGTCGGACTTGCGGGCGAAAAGCTGACCGGAAGCTTTAAGTTTTACGCTGTATTCAAGGACAGTGAGGACTATACGGTGCGCTGCGAATCCGACGAGATCGGAACTATTACGAGCGCGCCGCCGGTAGGCGACAGATTTGCGCTTGCGGGGCGCGTTTGGGAAGTGACAGAACTTGATATTCCGCGCAAGCTCATTTATGTTAAGGGCGTAAAAGGAAAGATGCAGATAGAATGGCCCGGCGATTTCGGCGAGATCGCCACGCGGATACTTGAGAGAATGAGACAGGTACTGCGCGAAGATACGGAATATCCGTATTTGAAGGAGGGGGCGCTGAAGCGGTTGCGTTTGGCGCGCGCGGTCGCGAGAAACACGCATCTTGACCGACTCAGCATTATCCATCTCGGCGGCTCAAGCTGGGCTTTTTTCCCGTGGCTCGGAACACGCAGCTTTCGCACGATGCGTAAGTATTTGGCGAAAAACGCATATCCTTTCAAGCTGACAAATTTGGAATTTGAAGGCTGTTATTATATGACCTTCAAACTTGAAGGGGGAAGCGGCGGAGAGCTTATTCGGCATCTTGCCGAAAAGGCGCAAGGCTCCGGCGTCGATTGCGATCTGTTGGTTGGAGCAAACGAAGCTCCCGTGTTTGAAAAATACGACCGATTCGTACCGGCGGAACTTTTGAGGGCGGCGTATCGCGACGACAAGCTGAGAGGCGACGAGATACCGCCGCGGCTTTGCGAGCTGGCAGAGGAGCTTGACCATTTTGAGCGAGGTTAAATTCACCGTGGCGGTCATGATATTTACTCTGCTGTCATATACTTGTCTTGGAAAATCTAAAGGCAAGGGTGATAGCTATTAACATTTCGGTCGGGAAGAAAAACACTGCGATTGCGAAAAAATCAAATATTTACGGAGGCTCGGCGAGCGGCGGCATTTTACCGTACAACTGTTTTTCCGGACTCTCAAGCGAATCTGCCGAGCTGATGCGCGGTAGATTCGGTACGAACACGCTTACTCAAAAGAAGCGTGTTTCGTTTTTTCGGAGATTTTTATCGAATTTCGGCGATCCGATCATACGTATACTTTTGGGTGCGCTTGTTATAAACGTGCTTTTGAATATACGCAATATTAACTGGATAGAGAATCTCGGAATCGCGGCGGCGGTTTTGATCGCCACGCTTGTTTCCGCGATATC
>CAYXNQ010000062.1:0-8352 GCA_964466545.1 uncultured Lachnospiraceae bacterium
GGAATATCCGAGCACGCTTATGCAAAAATGGCCCGTCCGCGTATCGCGCCCCTATGCACAAAAGCAACCGCCCAAGGTGCCGCTCGTCACGGGTCAAAGATCAATCGACACGCTCTTCCCGATCGCGCGCGGCGGAACAGGCTGTATTCCCGGACCTTTCGGAAGCGGCAAGACAGTCGTTCAGCATCAGCTCGCTAAATGGAGCGATGTGGATATCGTCGTTTACATCGGATGCGGCGAGCGCGGCAATGAGATGACAGACGTTCTTCGCGAGTTTCCGGAGATCGTCGATCCCCGCACAGGCAAATCGCTCATGGAACGCACGGTACTGATCGCCAACACCTCCGATATGCCCGTTGCGGCACGTGAGGCGTCCATATACACCGGAATCACGATCGCCGAGTATTTCCGCGATATGGGAATGTCGGTAGCCGTAATCGCCGATTCCACGTCAAGATGGGCTGAGGCGCTTCGCGAAATGAGCGGACGCCTTGAGGAAATGCCCGGAGACGAAGGCTATCCCGCATATTTGACATCACGTCTCGCGCAATTTTACGAGCGCGCAGGAGATGTAATCTGCCTCGGTTCAGATCAGAGAAACGGCTCGCTCTCCGCAATAGGCGCGGTCTCGCCTCCCGGCGGAGATATCTCGGAGCCTGTATCTCAGGCGACCTTGCGTATCGTTAAGGTGTTCTGGGGGCTCGACTCAGCTCTCGCCTACGCCCGCCACTTCCCCGCTATAAACTGGCTCAATTCGTATTCGCTGTACCGCGACAGACTTGAGGGCTGGTATTCATCGAATATCGCGCCGAACTGGACGGAATACTCCCGCGAGGCTATGAGAATACTTCAAAAGGAGAACGAACTGAACGAGATCGTTAAGCTCGTCGGTATCGACGCGCTCTCGCCTAAAGATCGCCTTGCGCTTGAGATTGCACGCTCGATACGCGAAGATTTTCTCCAGCAGGACGCCTTCGGCGACGATAAATATACGCCTCTGCCGCAGCAAAACGCGCTTCTCTCGCTTATATTCTTCTTCAGAGACAGAGCGATGAAGGCGCTGGACGACGGAGCGGATATAGAAGCCGTCGCAAATCTTCCCGTTCGCGAGAAGATAGGTCGCGCAAAGAATGCGACAAGCGACGAATACAAAAACGTATATCAGGCAATCCGCAACGAGATAGAAGCGGAGCTTAACAGCACGATAGAAAGAGAGGACGACTGAAATGATACGCGAATACAAAACAATCGAAGAAGTAGCCGGCCCTCTTATGCTCGTCCGTAAGGTCGACGGAGTAAAATTCAACGAGCTGGGCGAAATCGAACTGCCAAACGGCGACGTTCGACGTTGCCGCGTTCTTGAAGTAGACGGCTCAAACGTCCTTGTTCAGCTTTTTGAAAATTCGGCAGGAATCAATCTCGCAAACTCAAAAGTACGCTTTTCCGGTCACGGAATACAGCTTCCCGTATCGCGCGATATGCTCGGTCGCGTATTCTCCGGCATGGGCGAGCCGATCGACGGCGGCCCCTCGATAATTCCGGAAGCAACGCCGGATATAAACGGCGAGCCGATCAATCCCGCCGCGAGAAAATATCCTTCGGAGTTTATTCAGACCGGAATATCGACTATAGACGGACTTAATACTCTCGTTCGCGGCCAAAAGCTGCCTATCTTCTCGGGTTCGGGTCTGCCGCACGCCAATCTCGCCGCACAGATTGCGCGTCAAGCGAAAGTAAGGCAAAACGGCGCAGATGATACCGGCAAATTTGCGGTAGTATTCGCCGCGATCGGAATCACATTTGAAGAAGCAGATTATTTTATCAGCGATTTCACCCGCACTGGTGCGATAGAAAGAACAGTAATGTTCGTAAATCTCGCGTCCGACCCGGCGATAGAAAGAATATCCACTCCGCGTATGGCGCTGACCGCCGCTGAGTATCTCGCTTTTCAATGCGATATGCACGTGCTCGTGATCATGACCGACATAACGAATTACGCAGAGGCGCTTCGCGAAGTATCCGCCGCACGTAAGGAAGTTCCCGGTCGCCGAGGCTATCCCGGATATCTTTATACCGACCTCGCGACAATGTATGAACGCGCGGGACGAAAAGAGGGCTCGGAAGGCTCGATAACGATGATACCGATATTGACTATGCCGGAGGATGACAAGACTCACCCGATCCCCGACCTCACCGGATATATCACGGAAGGTCAGATCATTCTTTCGCGCGATATGTACCGAAAAGGATATATGCCGCCGGTAGACGTGCTTCCGTCACTCTCCAGACTTAAGGACAAGGGCATAGGCGAAGGTAAGACCCGCGAAGATCATGCAAATACTATGAATCAGCTGTTTTCCAGCTACGCGCGAGGCAAGGACGCAAAGGAGCTTATGGTCGTTCTCGGCGACGCGGCCCTCACTCCTCTTGACCGCCTTTACGCACAATTCTCCGATGAATTTGAAAAACAGTATATCAACCAGGGCTTCGATGAGAATCGCTCGATTGAAGAAACGCTCGATCTCGCCTGGAAGCTGCTCAAGCTCCTTCCCCGCTCGGAAATGAAGCGTATCAAGCCTGCGATCCTCGCGAAATACTGGCCTGAGAATGAGTAAAAACTCAAGCGCGGCTTTGTATACTTCGCTTGAATTTTTGGAGTAAAGCTATGGCTGAAATCAAGGTAAATCCTACCAGAATGGAGCTTAAAAAGCTCAAAAACAGACTTGCCACCTCGCGCCGCGGGCACAAGCTCCTCAAGGACAAGCGAGACGAGCTGATGAAGCAATTCTTAGACCTTGTCAGAGAGGCGAAAGAGCTTCGCGCGAAGCTCTCCGAGCAATTTGCCGACGTCGATGAGAAATTCGCCGCGGCAGCCGCCGAAAGCGAAAATGAAATGCTTACGGAAGCGCTTATGCTTCCGGCAGCGGCAGGCGAGATCGACATTGAAGAAAAAAATATAATGAGCGTGACGGTCCCGGTATTTACGTATAAGAGAAATTCGCAATCGGATTCTTCTATCGCATACGGCACCGTGTTTACGTCTGGCGAGCTTGACGCCGCCGCAAAATGCATCGCGGAAACAGCCGACGAGCTTGTACACCTCGCCGAGCTTGAAAAATCCGCGCTGATTCTGTGCGACGAGATCGAAAAGACCCGCAGACGCGTAAACGCCCTCGAATATATTATGATACCTCAGCTTGAAAGAGCGATCAAAACGATCACGATGAAGCTTGACGAAAACGAACGCGGAAATATCACGCGACTTATGAAGGTAAAAGATATGATGCTCGAAAAATCACGCTCGGCTAAGCTCGCAGCCGATGACGAATGAGCGAATTGACGATGGACCGAATATCAACCGAATATGAGCTTCGCGCCTTTTGCCCGTACAGAATATGTCCGCTCGGTGCGCATATAGATCATCAGTACGGAGTCGTCACGGGCTTCGCAATAGATCACGGAATCACTCTCGATTACCGTATAACTGAGAACGGGCTCGTGAATGTCGCATCGCAAAATATCGCCGGCAACACCGTTTTTAACGTCGGCGATAGCTTAACTCGCCGAGGTGATTGGGGAGATTTTCTTCGCGGCGTCACGCATGAGCTGAAGAAAAAATACTGCATAGAGCGCGGCGTTGAAGGAATTATTTCCGGAAGCTTGCCGATAGGCGGACTGTCCTCATCCGCGGCGCTCGCAATCGCATACATGAAGGCTCTCTGTACCGCAAACGCGCTCTCGCCAACGGATATCGAGATCATACTTACCGCCAAATCAGCCGAAAATAATTTTGTCGGGGTAAACTGCGGCAAGCTTGATCAGTCATGCGAGGTGTATTCGCGAAGGGGTTCCCTGCTGTTTCTAGACACTCTCGACGACAGCTACGAGCTGATCAACCAGCCGCCCGCCATGAAGCCGTACAAGATCGCAATTATATTTTCCGGAATCGAGCATCGGCTTGCTGACAGCGGATACAACGCGCGACAGGATGAATGTAAGGCCGCGGCATATTCCCTATTGGCATATGCCGGAATGAAATATTCGTCATTCGCAGACGCACGGCTGAGATATGTTCCGAAGGATATCTTTGAGAGATACAGGACTCGGTTGCCGGAAGCTTTCGCGAAACGCGCGACACATTACTATTCGGAATTTGAGCGAACCGTAGCCGGCGCCGACGCATTCAGGAGAGGCGATATCGAAGCCTTCGGAAAGCTGTGCTTTGAGAGCGGCGAAAGCAGTATCACAAACTATGAAGCCGGCTCTCCGGAGCTAAAAACGATTTTTGACATAATGCGCGAAACGGACGGTATCTACGGCGGAAGATTTTCAGGCGCAGGCTTCAGCGGATGCCTTATCGCATTCGTCGATCCTTCTTTCGCGGAAGCCGCCTCGGGAAACATACGCAATAAATACCTTAAAAAATATCCTGAGCTTAAAGACAGATTCAAGATATATTTTACCGATACCGCCGACGGCTGCTCGTTTTGATTCTGCATTTTCGCGGCGAAAATTTCTTTTATTACCGCCACCAAAGCAATGACTGCGACGATAATGCGAGCGTTTCGCACAATTACAGCGGGACAGGAGCGCCATTTTATGCAATCGACTAAAACCGTCTATCTTTGCGCGGCGTAATTTCAGATTCTCTATTGCAATTTTACATGATTTGATGTATAATTTAGCGGAGATATCTTTTAAGGAGGCGCAAGTATGGCTGACAAAAAAACGCAAGGCAAAATAATCGCCGAAAATCGCAAGGCGCGTCACGATTACTTCGTTGACGATTCGATCGAAGCGGGCGTTGAACTGTCCGGCACCGAAGTCAAGAGCATACGCGCCGGAAACGTAAACCTTAAGGATTCCTACTGCCGCGCGGTCAACGGCGAGATGCTTGCCTTCGGGATACACATAAGCCCGTACGAGAAAGGCAATATATTCAACCGCGATCCGATGAGAGTGCGCCGCCTTTTGCTTCACAAGCGCGAGATACTTCGTCTCTCCATGGCGGCCGAACGCGACGGTTGCACATTAGTTCCTCTGAAGCTGTATTTTTCAGGCTCGCGAGTCAAGCTTGAGCTGGGCGTATGCCGCGGCAAAAAGCTATACGACAAGCGCGAAGATCTTGCGAAAAAGCAGGCGGGACGCGAGATCGAACGCGCAATGAAAAATGCCGCGCGAGATTGAAGCGAATTATATATGGGCTCGTAAAGGTTTCGACGGGGATCTTGAGGCATAATAAGCGGGTAGAGCGAGCAACTCTTTAACTGCTCACAATTAAAATTAAACGCTAACGATAACGTAGCACTTGCTGCCTAACGGCAGTGTCGTGGCATAAGCCACCCGTTCTGTCCGGAAGTATCGCGGTCCGGATCTGAGCGTCATTTCAGCGGTGAACGTGCATCGGTCTTTCGCCATTGAGCCGATCATGCACAAAATGGCTACCCGAATATGACGTTTGTCGTTTGACGTCTTGACGGGGAATCTTCAACAATCGACTTCACCCGAAGAAAGTTATGTCAACGGATTTTCGGACAGGGGTTCGACTCCCCTCGAGTCCACCATTAGAGTATACTCCGAACCACTTGTTCTTTGTCGGAATAGTGTTCGGACAAAGAACAAAACACCGAGTGGAGAGATAATCTCCGCCTGGTGTTTTTCGTTCAGGAGAGATCTACACCACGCCGTTTCTATCGAGTCGGGAATATCTGTACCATTTTCAAATACCTTATTGAACTCTCCGACTGCCACTTCCACAAGCATTTTGAGTTCAAGCTCGGTAATGGCAATACCTTTTTCCAAAAGCATTTCGGAAACAGACTCGACCATTTTGTTGTATTTATCTTCACCCTGTAAGTCCTTATACAGTTGCTCTACAGCATGTACGCAGATCTTGACAACAGCCTTTTTGGTGGAATCGTTGATATATTTTTGATACAGATTTTTGATAACGATACCGAAATATCCCGCAAAAGCCACAAACAAAGCGTGCATGAGCTCCGCTCCGCAATTATTGATAAACTCGTAAACAAATACAAATGTTAATAGTTTTTGCAAAACATTGCCTCGTAATTTTTGCGTGTGGTTACGCCCCTTTCCACCCGAACGCGCAGAAAAATTTTGCATATACCCCTGCGAAAGTTCCACTGCGTCATCAGAAAGCAAGAATTTTTCTATAAAACGGCGAGGGCTTTTCCAAATTCGCGCGCTCACCCAATAATGCCACTTTCGGCTTAGCGGTCCAAAACTCATCTACAATTTTCACGCCGCAAGCTTGACAAGCGCGGGTATATATAATAATATTTGAAATAGTGAGCTTATTTTCAAAAAAACGCTTGACAAGTCGCGCATAATATGATATTATTATCTTACCTCGCCGTAGGGTTCTTTTTTTGTGCGAACTTTCGCCATGCCCCGGCGGAGGGAGGTAACGGCGTATAACGCCGAATGATTTTACCGGGAGGTGCTACAAATGAGAGTCAAGATCACTCTCGCATGCAGTGAGTGCAAGCAGCGGAATTATGACACAAAGAAAAACAAAAAGAATGATCCCGACAGGCTTGAGCTCAACAAATACTGCCGTTTCTGCCGCAAGCACACCTTGCACAAGGAAACAAAATAAGGAGGTACTGTAATGTCTGAAGAAAAGAAAAATCAGATCAATGCCTCGGAAAAAGTCGACGCCAAGGGCGCTGACAAAAAGGACGCTAAGGCAAAAAAGAAGGATAAGCCCTCATTTTTTGCTCGCGTAAAAGCTTGGCTTCGCACTTACAAGTCCGACATGAAAAAAATCGTGTGGTCTTCGCCGAAGCAGGTGCTCAACAACTCTATCCTCGTTTTAGTATGTATCGTTGTACTCGGCGCGGTCATCGGACTGCTCGACGTCGTATTTAATATGGCGATCGTAGGTCTTGACACCATATTCGGTTAATAGACCATGAGCGACATCAACGAAATGAACGAAGGACCGAGATGGTACGTTGCCCATACCTATTCCGGATATGAGCAAAAAGTAAAGACCAATCTCGAAAAGATCGTGGAAAACCGCAATCTGCACGATATGATCTTCGATATCTGTATTCCTACGGAAAAGATCGTCGAGACCGACGGCTCTTCCGAAAAAGAGATCGAAAGCAAGACATACCCGTCTTACGTATTTGTAAAAATGGTAATGACGGAAGACACTTGGCACGTCGTGCGTGATATCAGAGGCGTTACAGGATTCGTAGGCCCCGGCTCAAGACCCGTTCCGCTGTCTGATGAGGAAGCCGCGTCTATCCTCGGAGAAGAACATACGACTGTCGTTTCCGCTATCAACGTTGGGGACGAGGTCGATATCGTCGAAGGCATTTTTGCCGGATACAGCGGTCGCTTGACCGAGATCTCCGCAGACGGACAGGAAATCACCGTTACGATATCCACGGTAGGACGCGATATGTCTGTAAAGCTCAGCATGAAGCACGTCCGCAAAAAGAAAAACTCCTGAAACAGCTTGCGCCGCGCTGTATAAACAACGACGCGATCGTGGGAGGGAGAAAAATTTTAATCTCAGTGTTCTCCCGTCAAATACCACATATGGAGGTTTATAATTATGGCTAAGAAAATAATCGGCTATGTTAAGCTTCAGCTTCCTGCCGGTAAAGCTACACCTCAGCCGCCTGTAGGTCCTGCACTCGGTCAGTACGGTGTAACAATCATCAACTTCACTAAGGAATTTAACGAGCGCACAAAGAACGATATCGGACTTATCATCCCTGTCGTTATCACCATTTACGCAGACCGTTCGTTCACATTCATCACAAAGACTCCGCCCGCTCCTGTCCTCATCAAGAAGGCAGCAGGAATTGAGACAGCTTCCCCCGCTCCCAACAAGACAAAGGTCGCTTCCATCACAAAGGATCAGGTTCGCCAGATCGCAGAAACAAAGATGAAGGATCTCAACGCAGCTGATATCGACGCAGCTATGTCAATGATCGCAGGTACCGCACGTTCCATGGGCGTTACCGTTGTAGACTAAGGGGGGTAGATCGCAATGTTTAAGGGTAAGAAATATCAGGACAGCGTTAAGCTGCTCGAAAAAGCAAAAGTTTACGATCCTACCGAGGCTCTCTCGCTCGTATGCCAGACTTCCAAGGCTAAGTTCGACGAAACGATCGAAGTTCACGTTCGTCTCGGCGTTGACTCCCGTCACGCAGACCAGCAGGTTCGCGGCGCGGTAGTTCTTCCGCACGGAACAGGTAAGAAGGTTCGCACACTCGTATTCGCTAAGGGCGAAAAGGCAGACCAGGCTCGCGCAGCAGGCGCCGACTACGTAGGCGACACAGATTACGTTGAGAAGATCCAGAAGGAAAA
>CAYXNQ010000063.1:0-8151 GCA_964466545.1 uncultured Lachnospiraceae bacterium
CCTGATAATCAATATTATGGATCGTATATACGCATTTTATTCCCGCAAGCGCACGTTCTCGCTCCGCGTGCCGCTTTATATATATTACCGCAAGCGCAGTCTGCCAATCGTTCGCATGCAAAACGTCCGGCATATATCCGCTTAAATAAATAAATGTGATTATCGCTCGCGCAAAATAAGCGAATCTCTCGCCGTCGTCGTATTCGCCGTAGAGCATTTGCCTTGAAAAATAGTGATCCTGTTCGACAAAATAATACTTTACGTTGCCGTCGTCTATATAATAATATCTCGTCGGAATCCTGCGCCACGCAAGCGTGACCTCTCCTTCAAAAGCATATATCAGCCTATCTCCGTAGCGATCGCGAACACAGCTGTACAGCGGCAAAACTACCGCGATATTAGCTCCGGATTCTCTCTGCACCGCCCCCGGAAGCGCTCCCATAACGTCGCCGAGTCCACCGCTTGCTGCAAACGGCGCCGCCTCTGACGCCGCATATAATATTTTCATATTTGTATCCTCACATCACTGATCATATTACGGTATTACGCGCAACATAGTACGGCTCGACGGGCGACCCTACGAGTACCCTTCCGTCAAGGATAGCTCCGTTCTTATCGCTGACTACATTTTCGATCATCGCGCCTTCACCGACTGTCGTTCCCTGTAAAAGCACGCAATTTTTTACTGTCGCGCCGCGACCGATCTTTACACCACGAAAAAGCACAGAGCCTTCCACATTTCCTATAACGGTACAGCCATCAGCAATAAGCGAACCGGTCGCCGACGCCGCTTCGGAATAATAACTCGGAGGCGAATTTCTGACGCGAGTAAATATCGGGCGTTCCGCGACACCGAACAAAGCTTTTCGCATTTCGGCATCTCGCACCAACGCCATGTTTCCGGCGTAATAATCGGCAAACGATTGTACCGAAATGGATCTGCCCTCGAAAACGTGCGCTTTTATCTTTCCTTTAGGTATCTCCCGCGCTATCACATCGCGGCTCATTGAGGAATAACCGTGCGCAATAGCGTCTTGGAGCAATTCTCGGAGATGATCGCTCCGCATTATCATAATATTCATTGAAGCAAACGCCTCGCACGCCTTTTGCGACGGATACAAAAGCATATCCGTCACCGTACCTTCGCTGTCGCAAATATAGTATACGTTTTTATTCCAGCGTTCAGCGCTGCCGCACGGTCTCACGACGACCGTAATATCAAATCCGCCCGCAGCGTGCTTCTCAAGCACCGCCGCCAGATCAATATTGCATATAGCGTCGCAATCCGCAAGCACCGCATATTCTTCTTTGATCTGCCAAACGGAATGACGAACGCTCATCAGCGCTTCAAGTCGCGTGCGATACAGATAATTCGCGCTGTTTGCATAGGCGGTAATGTATGGCGGCAATATTTTGATACCGCCTGAGCGCCTGGCAAGATCCCAATCCTTTCCGCTTCCGATATGTCCCATCAGCGAATGATAATTATAATGCGTAATAACGCCTATGTTGATTATTCCGGCATTCACCATATTGGAAAGCGGAAAATCAATGAGGCGGTAACGGCATCCGAACGGAATCGACGCCACAGTTCGCGTTGACGTAAGCTCGCGAATATTTGAATCGTGCATATTTGAAAATATTATTCCCGCAGCTCTCATTATTGATACAACTTCTCCTGCTGATAAATTATTTTTCCGTCACGCTTGACGAGCGCACCCTCTCCGACTACCGTTATGCTCTCTCCAAGCCCGCGATCGCCGCCGAGACTGCCGCCGCCTTCAAGCGACGAGCGCGAATCCATTATCGAATAGCTTACGCGCGCCCCCTCACCTATCCTGACGCCGCTCATTATAACGCTGTCGCGCACCGAAGCGCCGCGTTCAACGATAACTCCGCTTGACAGGACAGAATTGACGACCTCGCCGTATATCTCACACCCCTCCGTGATTATCGAGTTAGACACGCGCGCGTTCTTTCCGACATAATGCGGCGGCGCGGCAAGATTACGCGAATATATTCTTCCGTGCGGGTCGCTGAAATCTATCGCCGGATCTCCGCCGAGCAATTCCATATTAGCTTGCCACAGCGACTCAAGCGTTCCGACGTCCTTCCAATATCCGTCGAAAGCGTAAGAGAACATTCTCTCGCCCGCTCTCAGCATTTTCGGAATTATATCCTTACCGAAATCCTTGCTCGACGATGCGTCTTTGTCATCCTCGCGAAGATATCGCTCAAGCGCAGCACGGGAAAATACATATATTCCCATAGACGCGCTTCTTCCTCTCGGATTTTTCGGTTTTTCTTCAAAATCAACTATCCTGCCAAGCTCGTCGGTAAGCATTATCCCGAATCGCGACGCCTCGGATAGATCGACCTCCACCGTCGCGATGGTACAAACGGCTTTTTTCGCCTTATGCGCTTCAATAAGTCGCGAATAATCCATTTTGTATATATGATCTCCGGATAAAACGAGAACATATTCCGGAGCATACCGATTGATAAAATCCAAATTTTGATATATCGCGTTAGCCGTACCGCTGTACCAATCGCCGATATTTCTGCCCTTGTACGGCGGGAGCACTCTGACTCCGCCGTAAGCTCTATCTAAATCCCACGGCTCTCCGCCGCCTATATATTCGTTCAGCACAAGAGGCTGATACTGCGTCAACACTCCCACCGTATATATGCCGGAATTTACGCAGTTGGACAGCGTAAAATCGATTATTCTGTATTTGCCGCCGAACGTGACAGCGGGCTTTGCATTATGATACGTAAGCTCACGCAGGCGACTTCCCGCGCCTCCCGCCAAAAGCATCGCAATACTCTCATTCTTTTGCATCGCTTTTTCTCCCTCTCCTCATTCCTTCCAAAATTATCGCGCCGTAAGGCGGAATATCAAGCGCAAGTCTGACTTGTGAATCAGCTTCTCTATGAGCCGAATATACTTTTTGCGCGCTTTCGTCAAAGCCGGAAGAAAAAGCCGAACGAAATTTTCCGGCATACGGCATTTTGACGCGCACATCATGAAGCGCGACCGGTGAAAAATTAACGATCACTGCCAAACGGCGACCGCGCATATCCGAACGCGCGTAAGCAATTACATTTTTCTCGCGCATATCCGGCTCCAACCATGTAAATCCGTCCCACGAATCGTCGATCTCCCAAAGCTCGCGCCGCTCAAGATAAAACCGATTCAGGCTTCTGCAAAACTCCTTAGCCTCGCGGTGTCTCGGATAATCGAGCAAAAACCATTCAAGCGAGGAGCTATGATCCCACTCTCTGAATTGGGCAAACTCGCATCCCATAAACATCAGCTTTTTGCCCGGCATCGTCATCATAAAGATCAAATACGCGCGATACGAGCGAAATTTATCTTCATATTCACCGAAAAATTTGTCGATCAGGGCGCGCTTACCGTGTACTACCTCATCATGCGATATTGGTAGGATATAGTGCTCGTCAAAGGCGTACATCAAGTTAAATGTGAGCTTATCGTGCAAAGCCGCACGATATACCGGATCGCTTTTAATATATTCAAACGTATCGTTAGCCCACCCCATATTCCACTTGAACGTAAATCCCAGCCCGCCGCTTTGTATATCTCCTGTTATTTTTTCGCTCGGCGACGACTCCTCCGCAATCAGCATAACGTCGGGGAACTCCGCGGCGATCTGCCGACTGAGCTTAGCAAAAAACGAAGCCGCTTCAAGATTCTGCTTACCGCCGTACACATTCGGTATCCATTCCCCCGGCAAACGATCATAGTCAAGCTGAAGCATCGCCGCCACCGCGTCAACTCTCAGCCCGTCGATATGATATTCTCTAAGCCAGTAAAGCGCATTCGAGATCAAAAACGACTGAACTTCAGGTCTGCCCACGTCAAAAAATCGAGTGCCCCACATTGCGTTTTCCATTCGGTCTCCGCCCTGATATTCGTAAAGCGGCTTACCGTCAAATTCAAATAATCCCGCCTCGTCCTTCGGGAAATGCGCGGGGACCCAATCAAGTATCACTCCTATCCCCGCCTCGTGAAGCGTATCGACCATATGCATAAGTTCCCCCGGCGTACCATACCGCGCACTCGGTGAGAAATATGACGTGACCTGATATCCCCACGACCCGTCAAACGGATGCTCCGCTATCGGAAGTAGCTCTATATGCGTATATCCCATATCGGCGGCATATTCGGCAAGGCGCTCACCGAGTTCGCGATAATTCAGATAAGCCCCCTTCCGATCGCGCTGCCACGAGCCGAGATGTACCTCGTAAATATTCAACGGATACGGATAGCGGTGTCCGGCGCGTGCCGATCTGCGACGGCGCTTTTTCAGCCATGCGTCATCGCGCCATTGATATTCCGGCAAGCTATACACGATCGAGGCGGTCTTCCCAAGCGTTTCGGAATATAAAGCATACGGATCCGCTTTGAGATGAGTAACTCCGTCAAGCGTAACGGCATATTTATATTTTGCTCCGTCAATCGCCTTGTCACGTTCGACCGTAGTTTCCCAGACGCCTGAGATATCGCGCGTCATCGGCAAAAGCTCACCGCGCCAAGCGGCAAAATCTCCCGCAAGCTCCACCTTATCTGCGTTCGGCGCCCATACTCTGAAAACATATTTATAATCGCCGTCATCTGAAACGAGGCGGTGACAACCGAGATAATCGTATGCGTAATAATTGGTTCCTTGATGAAACAAAAACGATGCTGCGTCATTAATTCTCTCTATCAATTTCTTATCCGTCCTTTTTCTATCCTTCGATAGATATATTGAGCAATTTCAATTTACGTGTTCATTATATTATTACCTCAAGGTCGAATAGAGTCGTTGTCGCTCGTTAACAAAAAATTCACATTTGCAGTAAAATTCGGTATTGCTACTTTCGCGGCAGTGTGCTATAATATTAATATACAATCTCCGCCTCGTGTATGGCGCGGTGCATAACATAAGGGAGTAATCGGCGCAATTGCGTAGCCATGTCAACATCCTGGAGCAAAAGCTTCTGGCGTGGCTTTTTATGATGAGACTTATCCTCACGGATAGGTCTGTTTTTTTATTTTTCGGACTATTTTTCATCTGAAAGGATATTATACATAATGCAACTTTGGGAATTATTTTTAGCGGCAGTCAGCTTGTCGATGGACGCCTTCGCCGTATCTATCTGCAAGGGACTCGCCGTAGGCAACACAAAGCTCAAACACATATTGACCGCCGGAGCATATTTCGGTCTGTTTCAGGCAATCATGCCGCTGATCGGATATTTTCTCGGCCGAGCATTCAAGTCTCTCGATTTTGTGGAGCCGCTCTCCGCGCTTATCGCGTTTGTTCTTCTCGCCTTAATCGGAATCAACATGATCAGAGAAGCCTGCAAAAGCGAAGAAGCTCAAAACGACGATTTTTCTCCGAAAGCTATGCTGCCGCTTGCCGTTGCAACAAGCATTGACGCGCTCGCCGTCGGGGTTTCATATTCGATGCTTCCGGATCTCAACATAACCGCAGCGGTCACGTTCATAGGCGCCGTTACATTTATCCTCTCGTCTATAGGCGTAAAAGCCGGCGCCCTGCTCGGTAGCAAATTCAGAAAAACCGCGTCTATCGCCGGAGGCTGCGTGCTTGTGATCCTCGGTCTCAAAATACTTCTCGAAAACTACGCGCCGCTGATAATTAAATAAATATAAATATATCTTACGGAAGGAGTAAATTATGAAGGATTATCTGAAAAACCGATCCGAACTATTCTCCGAACTAAACAGCGAAGAAAACGGACTTACCGAAGAAGAAGCACTGCGCAGACTTGAGCAAAACGGAAAGAATAAGCTCGCCGAAGGCAAAAAAACAACGCTTATGCAGCGCCTTTTGGCACAGTTCGCCGACCCGATGATAATTGTATTGCTCGTCGCCGCGCTGATATCCGGCATTACTGCCGTCTACGCCGGCGATTCGTTCACCGATGTAATAATCATACTTGCAGTCGTTATCATCAATGCCGTTCTCGGCGTAGTGCAGGAAAGCAAGGCGGAAGCGGCGATCGCCGCACTCGCTGAAATGACTGCGGCAACATCAAAGGTTATCCGCGACGGACGTCAGATTACCGTAAAGAGCGAAGATCTTGTCACAGGTGATATCATCGTTCTCGAAGCCGGAGACTCGGTTCCCGCTGACGCAAGGATACTCACGTCAGCTTCTCTGAAATGCGAGGAAGCCGCGCTGACGGGCGAGAGCGTCCCCGTCAACAAGGACGAATATACGCTTTCCGAAGTCGGAGCCGAAATTCCGCTCGGCGATCGCAAAAACATGGTATATATGGGCTCGACCGCCGTATACGGCAGAGCTACGGCAATCGTTACGGATACCGGTATGCAAACGGAAATGGGCAAAATAGCTCACGCGCTCACGCTTGCGGAAGACAAATCCACACCGCTCCAGCGCAAGCTCAATCAGCTTTCAAAAATACTCAGCGTGTTGGTACTCGGAATTTGCGCGGTGGTTTTTGCAATAGCTATGCTTCGCGCCGAAACGATAACCTTCGCCTCCGCGCTTGACACGTTTATGATCGCCGTCAGCCTTGCGGTAGCCGCAATTCCGGAAGGACTCGCCGCAGTCGTAACTATAGTTCTTTCGATCGGCGTAACGAATATGTCGCGCCGAAATGCCGTTATCCGCAAGCTGACCGCCGTTGAAACTCTCGGATGTGCGCAGATCATTTGTTCGGACAAGACCGGAACTCTGACGCAAAACAAGATGACCGTAGTTGAGGCGTTCTCCGACGACGATAAGCTATTGGCGACGGCAATGTCGCTTGCAAGCGACGCAAAGCTCGACGCTCCCGACAAAAACGGCAATCGCTCCGCTATCGGAGAGCCTACCGAATGTGCGCTGGTAAATTACGCACATTCGCTCGCTCTTGAAAAGGATGATCTTGAAGAAAATGCGCCGCGCGTAAACGAGATCCCCTTCGATTCCGCACGGAAAATGATGTCCACGATACACAGGCTACCGGACGGTAGCTTCCGCCAATATACAAAGGGTGCGCCCGACGAGATCCTTAATATCTGCTCATACAGATTAAAAAATGGCAAGCCCGTTGAAATGACCGACGCCGATCGGTCCGAAATACTTTCGAAAAATAAAGAAATGGCAGATCGCGCACTGCGCGTTTTAGCCGCGGCAACGACAAGCTACGACGCGATGCCCGAAAATATTTCATCGGACAAGCTTGAGCGTGGACTATGCTTTATCGGACTTTGCGGAATGATAGATCCCGTGCGCGAGGAAGTAAAGCCGGCGATAGAAGAATGTCGCGCGGCGGGCATACGTCCGATAATGATCACCGGAGATCACCGAGATACCGCCGCCGCAATAGCGATGCAGCTCGGCATCATATCATCGCCCGACGAGGCGATAACTGGAGCCGATATCGACGCTCTCAGCGACGCAGAGCTTGACGACCGTATTGCGCAATACTCAGTATACGCTCGCGTAAAGCCCGAACATAAAGTCAGAATAGTAAACGCATGGCGCCGACGTGGAAAGATCACCGCCATGACGGGCGATGGCGTAAACGACGCGCCGTCTATAAAAAACGCCGATATCGGAATCGGTATGGGCATCACGGGAACGGACGTTACGAAAAACGTAGCTGATATGGTGCTTGCCGATGATAATTTTGCCACTATCGTCTCCGCGGTCGAAGAAGGCAGACGCATATACGACAATATCAGAAAATCCATTCAATTCCTGCTCTCCTCCAATTTGTCCGAGGTGCTTTCGATCTTCGCAGCTACAATGCTCGGATTCACGATACTCAAGCCTGTGCATCTGCTCTGGATAAATCTCATAACCGACTGTCTGCCCGCGCTCGCACTCGGAATGGAAAAAGCCGAGGACGATATAATGAAAAAACCGCCGAGAGATTCTCGCGACGGTATCTTCTCCGACGGTCTCGGAATCGACGTTATATGGCAAGGCGCGCTGACTACGGTAATCACGCTTGCCGCATATTTCATCGGTCACTATATGGAGGCGGGCGTTTGGGAAATTACGGAAAGCGCCGACGGAATGACGATGGCGTTCTTTGTGCTATCCATGGCGGAGGTATTTCACTCGTTCAATATGCGCTCCCGCACGCAATCAATATTCAAGCTCA
>CAYXNQ010000064.1:0-8107 GCA_964466545.1 uncultured Lachnospiraceae bacterium
AGCATCGTTTTTTGCATTGAAATCTGCTTTTGCCACAAAGTTTTTGCCGATCTCCTGTGAAATTTTTTTCGATGTCCTCGGTGTACTATCTCCGAGAATGTCGCTAAGCCAACTTAACATTTTGTGATCCTCTTTGTTTTCCTTTTTGTCCGGCAAGTCCCGGTAATAAGTGCCCCTCGCTTGTATTCCGCAGAGGCAGGCGGTATTTTTGCAATTAAAAAGCATCGTGCATTTTCAGCACGATGCTTTTAGCAACTGTATTTTGCAAACAACCGAACCGTAGCGGTTCGGAGCTTTAATTTTATGTATTTACGCCTTTTTCGATGATAGTGAGATTTGCAGGTGCAATTCCCGCTTGCTCGTATACTATCGCGCAGATCTGCGATATTTCGTTTTGCATAAGTCCGTCGCTTTCCACTATCACGCTGATCTTGTCGCCGCTCATTATTGCGAGACATCGCGAAAAGCCTTTTGAGAGCATAAGCGTCTCGATGTTCGATTCAGCTTCGATATTGCTTGCGATCTTCGATATATCCTCAAGCGCCGAGGTCTTAAGCGCGTCGATCGCGTTGGAGTTGTCGATGACAGCTTGCAATACCTGCATGGCCTCGTCGCGCGCGGTCTGTCTGTTCAAAGCGAGCGATGCAAAATATTCTTCTATCTCAGAATCATTATCGTTGTCACCGCTGTCGCCGCCGGTATTGCCGACGTTTGAAAGATCACCGAGATCGAGACCGGGCTTCATGGTTTCTTTCTCGTCCTTTGGTGTGAATAAGATCAGATTGAGCGCGACCGCGCCGGCGACTACCACGACTGCGCAAGCAATTATCACTGTTTTTTTGCCGATCCGATCTATTATCGCGACGGCTTTTTCTTTGATCTGCTTGATATTCATTCTTTTCCTCCAAGTGAATTAGAATTTTCTTTAGTGTAAATATATTTTGAAGCTTTACTATTTATGCTTATTACATTCCGGCAACCATAATTTTATTTGTCGATATTCCAAGCGCTGCCGATATTAGCTCGGTAACGGTTTTGGCAACGGTGGCTCGGTCGCCGCCGGTGCAAACGACAGCAACACCGCGTATCTTCGGATATATTTCGCAAAGCTGTAACGGCGTGTCGTTGTCCCCGCGATTTATCAAAAGATAATCGGTTGCCGATGAATATGAACTGTCGCTGATGTTTTCACTTCCGTTTTGAGCGTATATAAGCTCGCTCCCGCGATCGAGCGTCAACAGCACGGTAGCCTTTTCAACTCCCGCAACCGATTCGCACAGCTTTTTTATCTTTTCTTCAAGCATATCTGTGTAGAGAGTTACATCTGGGGAGCTGTAAGAGCTTGAATCTGGGGCAGCTGAGCCCTCGCTTCCGCCCGACAAGGCTCCGAGTATCAACAGTGCGATGCCGACGGCAACGCCTATGATTATCGGAAGATTTTTTCCGGCTTTGAGCTTCTCCGATAATTTATTCATATATACCTCCGTGTCCGTTATTTTTCCGATACATAACACTTACAGCCGAGCTGATCGGAAACGTATTCGGCGATAGAATCGAGATTCAGCGGCAGTGACGATTCGGAAATAGTAATATATACGCCGACGAGCTTTACGCTTGAGCTATCTTCTGCGTTCACCTCGCATTTTACGTCTATGGCTTCGAGTGGAACGGAATATCTTGACGAAAGCAGCGTTTTTACATTTCTTTCGATCTTCAGCTTTGTTTCCGCAATAAATATTTCGGTGAATTCATCACGTCTGTTTTCCGTATCCGTATCGGTGTAGCCGCCGTCAATGTTCGGCAGTGATACCACCAGCTCTACAATGTTTGAGAGCGGCGACATGATTGCCAATAGCACCAAAAGCGACGTTATGCGGCGCAGTGCTTTTTTGGAGCTTGAGTTATCCGGAGACAGATTTTCAAGTATGAGCGAAAATACAGTAAGTGAAAATATTCTTCGTAAGTACACCATAACGTTCACACCGCCGTTTTTGTCTTTGAAAAAACAAGTATTCCTATCATAAATACCAAAGCGGAGGAGACCGTTAGGGCAATGAGCATTGTGCATATCCCCGACGCCTCGCTAAATACGGTGGCAACTGCGTCCGCACCGGCGAGTCTCGCCGACATTGCGCATAGATCGAGGATAAGTTTGTTTATTATCAGCGAGAGTAGCGGCGGCAGAAGCAATAACAATATTACGATCATTCCTATTCCGCCTGCACTCTCTCGGAGCATACTTCCGCCCGCGCTGAGCGTGTTATATGTATCAGTGACAGCTCCGCCAACGATAGGTATAAAGCTGCTTACGGCAAATTTTACGCTTTTTGAGGCAACTGTATCGGCATTTGAGGAAAGCACGGTCTGCAGGGACATCGAGAAGGACAGCAAGGTCATGCAGAACGTGAGGAGAGTTATGAACAGCTTTCGCACGCACGAAAGAAAGGGAATTATCCTTTTGCTGTCGTCTACTGTTCCGGCAATTGTAAATGCAGTGCAAATATTGACGAGTGGAGTAAATACAGCCGACATCAGATTTTGAATTACGGTAAAGGCCAGCATCATTCCGGTAGTGCCGACAGCCGCCGCGCTGATATTTCCGCCGATAATATAAATTCCTTCCATGATCGGAAGCATTGCGTTCATATAAGACGAAAGGTCGCTTATAAAGGTGCTTGTCTGAGACAGCATATGCGATTGTGCGCTGTATATCATCAATGTGGCTGTCGAGGCTTCGATCAGCGTAAATATACTTGTAAGCGGAGAGGAGCTTGTCCCGATTTCGAGCATATGAAAAAGTGACGCAATCGCGGTGAGCGCAATAAGCGACGCTATGTATTTGATGTTATCCCTGAGAGCCTGCTTTGCGATAGAGTACAGTTTTTCTCCGAAAAACGTGAACGTGTATTTTTGTCCGCTCAGGTCAATATCGTCTTTCGATATTTGATTTGGAACAGCTTCGTTTATTGCGCTTTCAATGTCGGAGATGGAGCTTTCCAGCTCGGAATCGGCGGCATATATAGGTGGTGAAAAGACATAGACTATCAGCAAAATGACAGCCGCGTGCACTGCTACCGCAGATACCGCCGTAGCGAGCGGCCGAGCGTGCCCGTTAAGCTTTGAAGGATATCGAATGGATATCATGTTTCGTCCTTTCTTTTTCGACTGCACAAATGATCAGCTGAGCAGATCAAGCCCAAGCAAGAATACATTTTTGACGAGCGGGAGCGCGAGAGACAGCATTTCGATCTTTCCGGCAAGCTCAACCTTAGACGCAATGCCATCTTCGCCTGAATCACGGCATATCTCGGCAGATATATACGTTAAATATGCGATGCCGAGAGCTTTTAGCGGCACTGTAAAGCTGTCATCAAGCTCGGCAGCATCGAGCATAGATCTCGCAAGTGCGAGCGCGTCGGTGATATGTGTGAGTATGGTAAATCCGACATAGATCGTAAAAAACATTCCTATCCATTTTGCCGCGTTCTGATAAACAGAGCGAAGGACCGTCGCGGCGCTAAGCGCTAAAATTCCTACGCCGCACAGAGCAGGGAAGCTCATATGCCGAATATTGCTCTGATCGAGGAGAATAGCTCGCCGATCTGAGATGTAAGCATTAACAGAACGATGATTATTCCCGCAAGCGAAACGAGCATAGCCTGTTCCTCGCGTCCGGAGCGCGAGAGTATTTGATAAGCAACGGCAACGAGCAAGCCGATTCCCGCTATCTTGAAAAGAAGATTGACATCCACGAAATATGCTCCTTTGTTTTTTTGATTTGCCTCTCATATCATCAAAAGAATCACCGATAAAGCGGCTAACACCGGCAATATCTTGTAAAGTTTTGCCTTGGTTTTGAAGCTTTCGCTTGCGGTATTCAGTATTTCGCCGAATTCCGCTTCCTTCATCTCGCAAAGCCTGACAGCGTCCGCAGGATAATATTCGGAGAGCTTTTTCTCAAATTCGATAAGCGAGAGTTTTTCCGAATCCGTTAGACCGATAAGATGTTCCGCTGTACACGCGAGCCCGCCTTGCCGCAGTCGCGAGCCGATTCCCGTGCTGTCGAAATGATCATCATCGAAAGAGGCGTAAATTGAAAAAAGCGGCTCTCTGAAACATTCTATCCTGCGCTTGATGTGCGCAATTAAAGCTAAGACGGAACGGAGAGCGTTCAGTCTTGTCCGCAGCTCGTTCACTTTTGAAAGACCGAAATACACCGCGGTGACCAATATCGCGATTCCGCCCGCTGTCTTAAATATCATTTGATTCGCCCTTTTCTGAAAATTTCACGTCGTATGTATATCCGCGCGCAGTTCTGCAGATTCCTACGGTCGCTTCCGTGATACCGCTTTCGATAAGTCCGGCGATAGCCTTTTTCTTCATAAGCGATTCGAGATCTGATGCGTGAGCGGTGGCGACGACCTTAACTCCGGCGAAATGTGCGTTTCGGATAGCGATGGCGTCCTCCTCGCTTGCTATTTCGTCACATACGATGATATCCGGCGACATACAGCGAACGGCGATCTCAATTCCGAGAGCGCGCGGATAGCCGCTCAAGACGTCGACGGAGCTTCCCGAAATACCGCCGGGGCAAAGCTCATAGCGCGTGTCTACGGCGGCGGTTTTATATGTGGCAGATTCATATAAAAATTCTCTGAGCATCGTTGTTTTTCCGACGCCGGGAGGAGAATATACGATTATTCCGGTTATATTTTTATTTGATGAGAAAATTTCTTGAATTATGTTGCCGGCATTTTTTACGCGGTGCGGTATTCTTATATTTATTGCATTTATATCGTATACGGACAGAATTTCTCCGTTTTCTCCATTGGCTCTGCCGACAAGGCCGACCCGTATGCCCTCAGCGGTTGAAATAAATCCGTTTCGTATGCTGTCGCTGTAGGGATAAACGGCGCCGCCGGAAAATGCGGTCACGGTTTCGGTGAGTTCGCGCTTATCACAAGCGGTATCGGGGCATATTATTGTGTTTTCGCCGCTGGTGATACAGGGCGAATGCCCGTATCTGAGTCTGATCTCGTCAAGCGGAGCGGGATGCGTTTGTATCTGTCTTGTAATTGCGAAGCGGATCTTTTCCGGTAAAAGCGACACGGCTTTTAGTTCTTCGGGCGTCATCGGCGTATCCTTTTTTTGATATATGTATATTGCAAAGCGGGACAAATATGCATTGGGGACAAATTTCAAAAAATAATACGAATATCAGGTTAAAAATATATCATTATCGTAGTATTTTTCCAAAAAATATGGTATAATAATCGCAGTAGCCTTGCACGGCAAGCTCTCAGACAATCGTCTGCCGCACGATTTTTTTGCGTCCGGCAATAGAGGGTTAGAGATTGCTCTGAGTTCGGAGGAAACATGAAGATTATTGCTCGAATACATAACGGGTTTCAAAGCAAATTCGGCGTTCCGCGACAGAGCGGGCTTGCGCCGTCGTTATGCTCGGAGATCGTTTTTGAACCCGAATACAGAAATCCGGATGCGCTGAGAGGAATCGAAGAATTTTCGCATTTATGGCTGATATGGAATTTTGATCGTGCGCATTTCAAAGACTGGTCTCCGACGGTGCGTCCGCCCAGGCTAGGTGGAAATCGCAGAGTAGGAGTTTTTGCCACACGCTCGCCTAACCGTCCGAATCCGTTGGGGCTTACCTGTGTGAAGCTCGGCGGAGTAGATTACGATTGTGCGCTTGCGCCGGTGCTGACTGTGTACGGTGCTGACATGGCGGATAACACTCCTATCTATGATATCAAGCCGTATATACCGTATGCCGACTGCTATCCCGCCGCTGTCGGCGGATATGCGGACGCCCACGCCTGCGATGAGATCGAGGTGAGGGATGATAAAGATCTTTTGAGGTGTTTTTCCGAAGGTGAGCGAGATGCGCTGCTTGAGGTGCTGCGGCAGGATCCGCGGCCGGGCTATCATGATGATCCCGAACGCGAATACGGATTTTTCTTTTCCGGATTTGATGTGAGATTTACCGTTTATCGCGGAATACTTGAGGTGACCGACATCATAAAATCGCAATGACAGATAGAGCGTATCATTAGTCGGAGGCAATTGATATGAAGATTAGGCTTGCGCTTTTACTTTGCGCTATAACTGTGCTTGCGTCGGCATCTTACGGTTGCTCTGTGCGAGATACGGTTGCGGAGTTACCTAACGCTATGGAAAACGCGATTTCGGACGGAAAAAATGCGTTGCTTGATCCTGCAAGCGAGGTCCGCGGCGTTTGGATAGCTTCAGTATACAATATTGATTTTCCCTCAAAGACGGATCTCACGGCTGAAGAGCTTAAGTCGGAGCTTGACGATATTATAAAAAACTGTCGCTCTGTCGGACTGAACAGCATATATTTTCAGGTGCGCGGAGCCGCGGACGCGATGTATGCCTCCGATATTTTCCCCGTATCAAGATTTCTCTCAAGTAACGGCGAGCTTACGATAGACCCGCTCGAATATTTACTTAAAGAGGCCCACCGGAATAATATACGCGTACACGCATGGATAAATCCGTTCAGGGTGGCGCTGTGCGGCGATGATGCGGCAAGCTCTGTCAATACGATTGCAAACGAATACCGCGATTTTATCATAACATACGCCGACGGGATCACATATCTCGACCCCGGATATCCGGAAACGCGCGAGCTTATTTCACGCGGCGTCCGTGAGATCGTTGAAAAATACGATGTTGACGGCGTGATCATCGATGATTATTTCTATCCGTATCCTGTGTGCGATGAAAGCGGCGGGCTTGCGGAATTTAACGACGAAGCGTCATACAGGCTTTACGGTGGCTCGGTTTCGCGTGACGATTGGCGCAGGAGCAATGTCAACGACACCGTGAAAACAATTTACGATACGGTAAAAAGCGTTGATGCCGAATGTCAAGTAGGCGTTTCTCCGTTCGGCGTATGGCAAAACGATGACGGTGAAAATCAAGGCTCAAATACAAACGGATTGGAATCATACAGCGCCGTTTATTGCGACACGCTTGCGTGGGTGGCTGGCGGATATGTCGATTATATCGCGCCGCAGCTCGTGTGGAGATTTTCCGACGCAGATACTGCGTTTGACACGCTTGTGCGTTGGTGGAACTTCGCGCTCGACGGCACCGATGTTGACCTGATAATATCTCATGCGGGATACCGCTACGGAGAAGGCGAATGGAATTCTCCGGACGGCGAGATGAAGAGGCAGATCGTCTATGCGAGAAGCGGTCTCGGATACAAAGGCAGTATATTCTATGGATATGACGAGATACGCTCGAATACAGCCGGAGTGGCCGATGAGCTGATCGAAGCTTTTGCGGAGAATACAACGTATGCCGACACTATTTGCGGTGACATGAGCTTTGCGATAGCGTCTCCTTCGCTCGAAGCTCATGTTGATTCGGATTATACATATATAATAGGCACGAGCGATCCGACGCTGCCGCTTACGCTTGACGGCGCAGAGGTCGGAAGAACAAATAGCGGCTGTTTTTCGATATATGTCCGTCTGAAAAACGGTAAAAATCTTTTTACCTTTTCTCAGGGGGACAGGGAGTATTTATTCGTCGTATACGGTGGGGCAGAGAATACTCAGCATGAAGATAAAGGATACGCGTATCTTTCGGCATATCAAATTACCGAGCAGAGTGTGCTCGGAGGCGATGTATATAATTGCGGGGAGCGAATCACTTTGTACTGTACTGCCCCGTCAGGTTCCGAGGTTTACGCGGTTATCGGGGAGCTTTCCGTGAAAATGTATCAGCTCGATCGCCCCGAAGCGCTCCCGAATGACAGCGGATACGCCGAAGTAAGATTTTGCGCGGACATTGTACTTCCGGTCATTGATGACGGAGCATTTCTCGATATGGGAGAGCTTATATATACCGCGCTTTTAGATTCAAGGTCGGCTTGCGTTTCCGGCGGAAATGTCAGAATATTCGGCTGAGATACGCCGAAGCTTAGATGTTTGTATGTCGATGACTGCGCGGCGAGCGGCAGTGAAAGAAAGTGCGATTTACTTCCGTGAAAATAATAACGCTCGGCTTTAGCGTGGCTGTGATCGGCGGCGGAAGCGAGCGTTAAGGAAAATATAAA
>CAYXNQ010000065.1:0-8000 GCA_964466545.1 uncultured Lachnospiraceae bacterium
AATTTACATTGTTTTCGTGCATTTTTTATCTCCTCGATCAATAATGCGTTTTCTTTTTGCTGACATAAAGATTTATCATCGTAACGATAAAGATAATACCGAAAAGTATCAGTGCTGCGGCACTTGCGCGTCCGTACAGCGGCATATCGTCGTTGATAGAGCTATAAATAAAACCGACCATCGTATTTAGCCGGCCAGGATCACCGACTGGACCCATGTCATCACCGAATATACCGACTATACTGGAATACTCCTTGAATCCGCCGATAAAACCTGTTATCACCACATATGCGAGCATCGGCGAAAGAAGTGGGACTGTAATTTTTCTGAATACTCTGAATTTTGATGTGCCGTCAACTTTAGCGGCGTCGTAATACTGACGGTTTATGCTTTGAAGACCGCCAAGCAGTATCAAAATTTTGAAGGGAAGGGCATTCCAAACGATGTATATCACCATGACGGTGATATTTGCGGCGTATGTAGAACCGGCGTTGATCCAGTTGATTGGTTCGATACCAAATACACCGAGAATATTATTGACAATACCGGCGGTTATAAGTATTTCGTTTTCACCGCCGAAGTTACTGCCTACCATATTAAACATCGCGGCAAAGACCATTCCGATGGCGATCGAGTTTGTCACATACGGGAGAAAGAATATCGTTTGAAGCGTCTTTTGAAGCGGTTTTATTGAATTTAGGCAAACTGCTATAAGTAATGCTAAAATTGTTGAGATCGGAACTGTGAGCACACATAGTAATATAGTGTTTTTAAGACATGTCAAAAATTTAGAACCAGATCCTACGACCTGCTGGAAGTTTTCGATTCCGAACGTGAAGCGCTTGCCGCTTACAGCAGACATTGCGTTATATCCGTTGAGAAACGATATGCGCACAGTGTTGATGATCGGCCAAACTGTAAATACGAGAAGAAGGATTATCGCCGGCGCAAGATAGAGCCAGGCCTTCCATTTATGCTTACTTTCAACCATTTTCGGCTACCTCAAAGCGAATTCGTGCTTCGCTCGATTTGTCAAATACGAATACCTTATTGGGCTTAAGCGAATAGCGAACTGTAGTCGAATCTACAGCGGGCTTCGCGTCCGCGCTGATTATTGATCGAATAACCGGATTAAGCGAAGCATCGTGTCGCGATACTACATTCACATCGCGTCCCATTACTTCAACGCTTGACAGTTGACATTCGAGCGGACCATTCTGATCCAAAACAAAGCCTTCCGGACGAATGCCGACAATTACCTCTTGATCCGCAATTCCAGGAACGTTGAGAACAGGAGAATCGCCGATGTAAAGTTTACTGTTATTGACTGTACCGCTGAATACATTGATAGGCGGCGTTCCGAGAAATTTTGCAACGAACAGATTGGTTGGATCATCGTATACGTTCTGAGGCTTATCTATTTGCTGAATTACGCCAAGCTTCATAACTACGATTAGGTCGGATATACTCATAGCTTCTTCTTGGTCATGCGTTACGAAGACAGTTGTGATGCCCGTTTCACGTTGGATGCGGCGAATTTCTTCGCGTGTTTGCAAACGAAGGCGTGCGTCAAGGTTGGAAAGCGGCTCGTCAAGGAGCAGTACGCTGGGCATCTTAACAAGCGCTCTTGCAATTGCGACGCGCTGTTGCTGACCGCCTGAGAGTTCACTCGGCTTTCTCTCCATAAGGTCGTCGATTTGAACTAATTTTGCGGCGTTATATGCGCGCTCGATCATTTCATTTTTGGGAAGCTTGTTTTTTCCTTTGAGATTTTGAAGAGGAAAGAGAATGTTTTGCTTAACGGTCATGTGCGGATAAAGCGCATAGTTTTGGAATACAAGACCAACGCCACGATTTTCCGCGGTCAACTCGGTAACGTCCTCGTCGCCAAAGAATATTTTGCCTGAGGTTGGCTTCTGCAGACCGCTGATCATATAAAGCGTGGTGCTTTTTCCGCAGCCTGAAGGACCGAGCAATCCGACGAGTTTTCCATCCGGAATCGTAAAAGTGAAGTCGTTTACGGCAACAACTTCGCTGTCGGCTTTTTTGTTTCTCGATGGGAAAATTTTAGTTAAATTTTGCAAGACGACTTTCATAAAATTTCCTTTCGGGCATAAGTATATTGTTAATGTAATATATTAATCAGCGGTATTCAGCCTTTTCGGCATTTTCCGCATGAATTTTTTTCGTGTATTCGATTAAATCCGACTTTGATGGGAAGATCATTTGACTGGCAACGTCAACGCAGACGCACCCCGATATTAAATCATGTATAGGCGTGTGCAATCTTGTCGCAAATATGAGAATCAACTCTCCGATTAACAGCACGAGCAGTGCGACAAGGCAGAATAACGGCATTATATTGAAAAAGAAAATTAAGACGAGAAAAATCGGCAACATGGTCTCAATCGTAAATTTGCCGAGAAATACGCGAACGATGATTTGAAAAGTACTCGCTTTAACACAATCCTCGCGCATAACAGCAATACCGAAAACCTTTTTGCCGACGGTTTGTCCGTTTTTGAAAAAAAACGGGATAATAATTTCAAGAATTAAATCCGAAATTAAAAATGAAAACGAAATTATGATGATAATAAGATTAATAATTACGGAATCGAGCTTGTTGACCTCTAAATCGGAAATAAACGCTTCATAAGCGGCGTCGAAATTATTTTTTTCATTTTCGCTGAGTGCAGTGTAATCTTCTTCGGATATGTCGAAATCAACGTCATATCTATCTTCATAAGACGTTCGGAGATCATTACGTTTTGAATAATACTCATTGTACGAAAGAACGTGCGATAATACAGATGCAACGCCTACAGCTATGATGATTAAAAATATAAAATCTACAATGTACGCAGATATACGTTTCCACATATTAGCTCTTTGAATGTCGTACATCATACTGCATTGTTTCCTTTCCACATTTAACAAAAAACGATTAGCGACAAATACTGAATTATTAATATAAGTTTAACATATTGGTAGTGATTTGTCAATCTAAAATAATAAAAAACTGTCGAAGCCGTTCATAAAAAGCCGTTTTTTGTCTGAATATGTTAATATAATAAACTATCGTGTGTGGAATCCGTGGTCAGCAATCTTCTTCCGAGCTTGCTCCGCGTTTCTTGATTGCTTTTTTCCAACAGCGGTGACACATTGCAACGTAAGAATTGTTTCCGCCTATCATTATTTGGCCACCTTCGGTGATTACATTACCGTTTGAATCAATTCTCGCGTTAACGATTGCTTTGTTACCGCAGGAGCATATTGTTTTGATCTCTGTGATTGAATCCGCGATCTCAAACAGCCGTTTGCTGCCTTCAAACATATGCGTGAGGAAGTCGGTTCTCAAGCCGAAGCATAGAACCGGCAAATCATATTGATCAACGATACGGCGAAGTTGATCAACTTGTGCGGCGGATAAAAACTGACATTCATCCGCTATTATAACGTGATAATCGGGACTTGAGGAAAATATACTGAATATATCTTCATGAGGCGCTATCGGTCGCGCGTTAGCTTCAAGTCCTATGCGGGAGTGAACAACGTCCACGCCGTCTCGATCATCGAGTGATGGCTTTATAAGCCAGACATTCATACCGCGCTCTTCATAGTTAAACTTTGTTATCAGCGCGTTCGCGCTTTTGGAGGAGCCCATAGCTCCGTATTTGAAATAGAGTTTTGCCATAGTAACGATACCGCCTTTCAGTATTTGAAAATTGCAGTTGCATATTGTCGCTGAAAAACAGGCAGCGTCATCAATATTGATTACCGCTGCCTGTTTCGCGAGTCCGTCAGTGTCATAAACGGAAAATGTTAGACGTTCAAAGCATTAACTATTACCGACGAAGCTGGTCAATAAAATTTCGATCAAAGTTCTGCCAGCGCAAAGCGCAGGGGAGCATGTCAATTCTGATACCGGCACATTCGACAATTTCACCGTCAACGCAAAAACGTTCTGCACCTGTAATCTGCAGGCTGGAACAATGTCTGTATTCGATAATTTTTTTGTATTTATCGCCTAATTCGTTCGATATGAAATGCGTGCCGTTTTTGTAATCGCCGAACATAGATACAAACTGACGACGAGTTACGTTTTTGATGATCAAAACATCGAATTTGCCGTCAGACGGATCAGCAGTCGGGATGGCTCTGATACCGCCGCCGCAATAGGAGCAATTACCGACGGCGATCAAAAGAAATTCGCCATCTAAAGTCTCGGTTCCGTCAACGGTTATTGACGCAAAAAGAGGCTTTTTCTCAATAAATGTGGCGGCTATGCCCATGATATACGAAAACGAACCCGTAATGCCGGGAATTTTTTGCAGGCGATCGGTGTTGATGACAACATTACAATCGAATCCGATATTGATCATATTTAGCGAATATAAACCGTTTATTGACATAAGATCAATAATGTGAATATCCGAATCGGATTTCTCGGACATTGCCCTGATGAAGTCGTTGCCGTCACCGAGCGGAAGACCGCTTAACGTGGCAGTGTGACCTGCGCCCGCACGCATGATTCCGTTCGCTGTTTCGGATAAGAGTCCGTCACCGCCAACGGCAACTATTGACGAAAAGGGATCGGATTTGCATATGTTATATGCAATGTTGATAGCGTCACCTCTGCAACTTGTCTCTATCAAATCAAAGTTTAAGCGTTTGCAGTAATCTGCGACCAAGCCGCGTTGCTTTTTTGTGCCTGAATTGGGATTAATAATAAATTTAGTCGAACTTGCAGTTGATTCAATAGTATATCTGGGCATGGCGTTGATCTTGTTGCAAGCTCAGCGTTGAACTCTGCCAGACGTACCGCCCTTGATAAGCGCTTCAACTTCTTGAGCGCTGACCAGGTTGACATCGCCTTCGATAGTATGTTTAAGCGCGGAAGCTGCTACCGCAAATTCAAGCGCGTCTTTGGATGATTTACCGGAAAGAAGGGAGTAGATCAAACCTCCTCCAAAGCTGTCGCCACCTCCGACACGGTCAACAATATGAATGTTATATTCGCGCGAGAAATTATAGCTTTCAGATGATTTTTCGTATAGCATTGCTTGCCAACGGTTATCATTAGCCGAAATAGATGTGCGCAAGGTTATTGCTACATATTTGCAACCGAAGCGGTCTGAAAGTTTTTTTGCGACTTGCTTATAGGATTCCGTGTCAACGATTCCGCGATCTGTATCGGTGTTATCGGCTCTGATTCCGAATACCTTGTCTGCGTCTTCTTCATTCGCTATACAAAGATCGACTTTTTCCATAAGGGGTCCCATAATGCGACCGGCTTCTTCGCAGGACCAGAGATTCTTACGGTAATTCAAATCACAGCTTGTGGTTATGCCGCGTTTTTTACATTCGGTAAGTGCGTCCATGCAAATTTCCGGAAGCTCTCCGCCGAGGGCGGGTGTAATTCCGGTAAAATGGAACCAATCAACGCCGTTAAGTATCTCGCTCCAGTTGAAGTCGGCGCGTTTTGCTTCTGCTATAGCTGAAGCAGCGCGGTCATAGATGACTTTTGAAGGACGCATCGAGGCGCCCTTTTCGCAATAATAAATTCCGATACGCTTTCCGCCGCGAACGATTTTTGTTGTATCGACTCCGAAAGCTCGAAGGGAATTAATAGCGGATTGAGCGACATCGTTCTGAGGAAGCTTAGTTACGTATACGGAATCAACACCGTAGTTGGCAAGAGAGAGCGAAACATTTGCCTCGCCGCCACCGTAGATTGCGTCAAACGAGTCGGCTTGCAAAAATCTTTTGTAGCCTATAGGGGAGAGGCGGAGCATTATTTCTCCAAAGCATACAGCTTTCATAATTTTTCCTCGACAATAATATAAATTTTATTTATACGATATAAAATATCACAATAGATGTACGTCAAAATGATTGTTGCATTTAGGGCAAACTGCGCGTTTTTTCCCGTGTTCGACAGGCAATTTCAATATGCATTTACAGTTAGGGCATTTTCTGAATCTGTATTTGAAAGCATACCGAATGCGATTGAAGTTTAATTTAACAAAGCATTTCACGGAGTTGAGTGCGCGAAGATAGATTTGATTTTCATGTTGTCTTGCGGTGAAGTTTTTAGACATAATACGATATATCATAAACACCAAAAGCAATGAAGAAAGTATCAGCAATATCACACTGTTGAGAAAGACGTTAATTGCTGAAATGGTCAAATACGATATGGCAAGAAAGTAATACAGCTTATCGACGCCATATCTTCCGTAAAATAATTTGACAAAAAAATCGCGAATACGGGACATATCTTAACCTCAAATAAAATAAGTATACTGAAATCTGATGTTGAGATTACAGTTTTTCGAGAAGCTCAATAAGAGTATCGTTGATCGTTTCGTTTGCAGTTTCCGTAAGGTTTGTATAGTAGTCAAGCTCAGTCTCGTATCCACCCTCGGCAAATGCGTGGGTAGTGGCAATGTAGCCGTTACAGCCGTTTGCAAGTTCGACGATTATATTTTTGTTAAACGGAGATCTTTTTTTCAGGTCAAGTCCGATCTCGCAGAGCATTTCGCCCGGCATACTGCTGAATGCGAGATCGCCGACACGTATTGCCTGAAGTTCGATATCTTCAGCGAAGATCGGATGTTCATAATAGTTGATGGTCGAATGTGCAAACGAAAGGGCCATAACGTTCATATCGCCGGTTGTAGGCTTGGTGCCGTCATCGCTTTGGTCTACGCGAGCTGAGGTCTTCATTTTTTCTTCAATTTCAGCGACTGTTTTTTTAGCTTCAATGTAAGCTTCTTCTGTAAACTGCCGTCTCGCGATGGAGATAGTTTTGGATGCAACATTTATGGTTGTCGCGTCAAGCTTTTCAGTTTTTCCGTACAGACTTAATACGTCCTTTGCGAGCTTACGTCCGATTGCTATATACTGATCTTTTATCAGAGGAAAACGACCGGTGTAATCAATATGCGTTACGTCGCCGCAACAGCCGTTCATGAATATGCTGACCACATTATCGCCAAGCGCATTCTTTATGCATCTCGAAAGTTCGCCTGGGAAGTCGGAGCAGTATTTCTTACCGCCGACAACGTCAAGGTGATTGGCAAAGCTGGTTATTATTCCAATCGTGTTGCCGTCAAGATCGTCAATTCTTACGATATCAACTTCCGGATCTATGTCTGCGGCGGGCTTTACATTGTCCGGATTGCATATTCCGGGCCAAGTATGCACCTTACCGTCTTTCATCCACCAACGGCGGTTGAAGGAGATTTCGCGTTCTTCGCAACGCGCAAAGCTCAATTTTACTTCTTTACGGTGCTTGTATGCCATTATAACACAGTCGGCAGAACGATTGCAAACATGATCAAGATCTTTCCAATCGGCGTTCGCAAAATCGTGACCTTCCGTATCAACCGCAAACGAGGTATGACAATGCGTTCCTGCAACAATAATATTCGAGGCGTCAAGACCCGTAAGGTCGGTTATACGTGCGCGTATTTTTGCAACGATCTGCCGAGTGACGTGAAGTACATCAAGGACAAGAATTCCGGCAAATTTATCGCCATCGTCAAAAACTACCGCTTTTGCCATAAGATCGTCAATTATATCTTCCGAAATTCGCTGTTCGAAATATCCCGGAATATTGATGCCGAGTCTTGGCGTGATGACGACTTCGGCAACTCCACATTTTATCATTATAAATAGTCCTTTCTGGTAATAACAGAAAGGGAACCGTAAGAACGATCCCCCTCTGCTATGATATTTTTGTACTAATCGATTACAACAGTACGTTCTTCGTCGCTTGCACAATATGCGGCAAATGCGACTTTTTGAACGTGAATTGCATCTTCAAGCGGAACGGTGAGGGGAGCGCCGGTCATTACCGAGTTAGCAAATGAAGTGATCTCTTTTTCATACATATTACCGAGTTCGGTTTCAAGCTCGAATGCGCCGTCTATAGTACGATCTTGCTGAGCGTTATATCCTGTAGGATCGGAAATTACGCATTTTACAACACCGCC
>CAYXNQ010000066.1:0-7971 GCA_964466545.1 uncultured Lachnospiraceae bacterium
AAGCTTTTTCAAAACCGGAAGCTCTTTCAGCACACTTACATATTCAAGATATATGAGAAACGACAGCGCTTCGCAAAATTCGGAAAAGCTGTACCTGTGCTATATCTCCGCCAAGGTATATTGCAAGCTTGGAGAGATACGTAAATCCTCTCAAGTTCTCGGTGATATTTCAGACAGCGAGATCATTGCGCAGCCTGAGATAATCCGAAGCATTGACACGTTAAACGAATATTTCGGAGAAACTATAATCGAAGCTTATCCCGATATACGCAATCGCAACGAATTCAATGAATTTTACCTCAACGCAATACTCGATCATTACGAAATTCCGGACGAACTGAAGCAAGCTACCGTCAATATGGTTCTCGGAGAAAGCGCCGACGAATTTCGCCTGTTCTACGAGCAACAAAACATATACGAGAACTATGTGCTCCAAAATTATCAAAGCAAATCTGAAAGCGAACTGATAAACGCACTTTCGCGAGAGATACTCGGCGACCTGACGTACAGCCACACCGAAGGCACTATTCCGTATTATTATAATGCCCAAACAAATGAATTTGTCTGTGCGCATGACGTCATAATGACAGTCATCGATTATTTCAGAGACAATTACACATACACTCTGACGCCCGATGCTACGGATATCGAAAACAGCGAGTTCGACACCGTTCTCGAACAGTTCTTGTTTGAAACGAAAAGCGGCTATTGCTCGCATTTTGCGACAGCCGCCGCGATGCTTCTCCGCGAATACGGATTCGCTGTGCGCTACTGCGAGGGCTATCTTGCCAGCGGCTTCAAGCGCGAATCCGATAAAAGCGAGGCTCTACCGTACACGACCGATGTTCTCGAAAGTGACTCTCATGCTTGGATCGAAGTATACTTTCCCGCGCTCGGCTGGGTAACGTATGAATGTACTCCTACATTTGTCGAGCTGTTTTACAGCTATCCGGACGCGCCTTCGACCGAGCCAGAGCCGCCGGAAACCGACGATCCGAGCGAAAGTACTGATACTCCGAACGAAAGCACTTCGCCGATCGAAAGCGATTCCTCGATAGCTTCATCAGAGCCGGCAGACACAAGCAACGAGGAAGAACCAAATGAACGAAACAGCGAAGTTCTGAAACGCTATCTCAGGATATCGATAACTCTCGCTATTCTTGCGGTCATAGCCGCGATCGGTGTAAAGCTTACCGACATAATTAAGAAACGCGCCGAAAGCGCGATCGACATCAGAGTATGCCTGATCAACGCCGCAATGAGCAAAGAACGCTATGATATCGCACCGAGAAAGCACACGAGAGGAATAACGCGAGATATCTCGGATCATATTTTGAATATATTCGCACACGTCGGATATCCGCAAAAAACAGGAGAATTGCCCTCCGAATATGCAAATCGCTTAAAAATTAAATATGCGGGCTTGTCAAAAAAGGATTTATCTGTTATAATAGACTTAATTCAAAAGGAGGAGTTCGGTCACGGTCTTGATTACGATGAGCTTTGCTGTCTCGCGGAATACCTGCGTGAGATAGCGGCGGGCATTTATCCCGATCTAAAATGGTACGACCGTATCCGTCTCAGATATCTGAAGCATGTCCTTTAATGAAACCGATTCACCAATAACACGAGATCCGCAGCAGCTTTCGTGCGCCGCGCTCGCCTATCTCGGCGACAGCGTGCTCGAAATAATGGTACGAGCGCATATCGTAACCAACTGCACTCTTTTCTCCGGTGAGGCGGGACCGTCGCACTACAGCGATCTCGCAAAGCAGTACGTAACAGCCGTAGCTCAAAGCGAAGCGGTAGAACGCATACTGCCGCATCTCACCAAGGAAGAATCCGATATTTACAAGCGCGGAAGAAACAACCTTCATACAGCTCCGCCGAAAAGCGCGTCAACAGGTCAGTACCGGCGCGCCACGGGCTTTGAATGTCTGCTCGGATTTCTGTATCTTCAAAAGCAAGACGCGCGACTGCATGAGCTTTTCGCTCTCGCATATCCGTCATCACAACAACAATTATAAAAGGATCATTTCTATGTCGGCACCGCACCAACTGACAGCGCGATACTGCATCGAAAACGGTAATATTCAATGATAAATATAGCAATACTCGGCTTCGGCGTCGTCGGAGGCGGCGTTGCACAGGTCTTAAACGACAACAAAGACAAGATATTCGCCGCCGCGAAGAACGAAATAAACATTAAATATATCTTCGATAAGCGAACATTTGAAGGCACCCCGTTCGCAGATAAAGTAACCACAGATTTCAACAAGATCGTGAACGACGAAGATGTATCCGTGATCGTGGAAACGATGGGCGGAGTACATCCGGCTTACGAATTTTCTCTCGCCGCATTCAAAGCGGGGAAAACAGTCATCACGTCTAACAAAGAGGTGGTCGCAAAATGCGGCGTGGAATTGACAAAGGCGGCCGCCGAAAACGGCGTTTCGTATCTCTTTGAGGCAGCGGTCGGAGGCGGTATCCCCGTCATCAGATCTATGCGCACATCGCTGTCGGGAGATAATATCTCACAAATCGACGGAATCCTCAACGGAACGACAAATTATATTCTCACCGCCATGGCGCGCGACGGCTCTGATTTTGAAACGGCTTTGGACGATGCGCGCAAGCTCGGATACGCCGAAGCCGATCCTTCCGCCGATATCAACGGTCTTGACACTCAGCGCAAGATAATGATATTAACGGCGCTCGCGTCCGGAATCATGCTCGATGAAGCGTCCGTTCCCACCGAGACCATGAGTACGGTTACGACCGCAGATATATCCGCCGCAGAGCGCGCGTCCGCGTCCGTCAAGCTGGTCGGCTCGTCAAGGATCACCGAAAACGGAGCTGTAGCGTATGTATATCCGTTCTTCGTGCCGAATTCGTCTCCTCTTTCGCACATCGATGGCGTATATAACGGAATTTGCCTCGCCAGCGAAGTGACCGGGGATGTAATGTATTACGGCAGAGGCGCGGGAAGATATCCGACCGCAGGCGCGATCGTTTCCGACATCATCTCCGCCGCAAACAAAAGCTCCGCTCTTGAATATCCGACCGAGTGGCACACCGCGAAGGAAAGCGAAAAGCTCAGCGCCGACGACATAAGCTTTGCTTATTATCTAAGACTCAAAACCGATTCAAAAATCGAAGCTTTGGAGGTAGCAAAAAATCTGTTTGGCGATATAACTGAGCTGAAAACGGAAAATGAAGATACAGTCGAATATATCACAGCCGAGCTGCCGGAGGGCGAAGCTAAAAAGATATTCTCAAGCGCTTCTCTTGGCGGAACGCTTGAATCGCGTATCAGAGTATTAAAATAATTACGAATATGCCGAAGCGGTATTTACGCTTCGGCATATACTTTTATTATAAGCCTTTATCTAAAAGCAAACGTAAAGGAATCATAGCTTGAATTATGAATACCTCACCGCTGACAGCGATCCATCGCGACGACCGTTTTTCGCTCGTGCGTATCGAGAATCTCTCACAAAGTAGCGGTATCTCACTGATCGAAGCTCTCGCCGCCGCAAATATAACAACTCATATGACGCTTTACAATAAAACCTACAGAGATAGGTGCGCTATCTTGATCATTGAGACCGCCATGATTGACTCTACAAGAGCGGAAATCGCTAAATCATTATCTTGTCGCGAATATTGTGCGAATGCATCGCTCAAAATTGATGACAATATCTCAGTAATATATATCACAGCCGCCGCATTCTTAGGCAATAAAAGACCGTGCGCTTGGGTGGTGCGCCATCTGATGCTTGAAAATATTCAGCCATTAGGCGTTTCAAGCAACGATATGTACCTTGCCGTGATCGTGAAGCTGTCCGACGCCGCGCGCACGGTAACGCTACTGAAACAATACGTAATGTAGAGCCACAATAAAACGCTTGCTTTCGCCGTTAAGCGATCACAAGCGTTTTTTATCAGAATACCTGAACTCCTCGCCTCATCGCCTCAAGCGAATCTTCAAGCATTGAAAAATCCGCAACAAGAGAATGTGGCTTTCCGCGCGGATCATCGCGTTCGAGAGGCACAAAATATACGTTTTTGCGATTGCGCATTATACCGATGTTTCGCAGATTTGCGGATAATGCGTCGTTTGTCGCCAACGCGATCAAAAGCCGTCTATCCGACCTTAAATGCGCCTTAGCAGCCATGCACACCGCCGTATCCGTAATTCCCGCGGCAAGTTTGGCAAGCGTATTGCCCGTGCATGGAGCGATTATCATCGCTTCAAGTGCTACCGAGGGACCGAACAACTCCGCTTCAACGATGGTATGTACCGCCGTTCTTCCGCATATATTTTCAAGCTCTACCATCAGCTCATTTGCTCGCCCGAAGCGCGTATCTGTGCTGTACACATTTTCCGATACTATCGGTATCACGTCTTCACCGCGTCTTACAAGCTCCCGCAAAGCCTCAAGCGATCTCCGATGCGTACAATAAGAGCCGCACATAGCGTAGCCTATCATTATATTACACCTTCTTCGCAAAATATTTTTAGCACCGCGTCTCCGATTATCCTGCCGGCGCTTACCGGAGAGCATTTTCCGGGAAGCGACTGCGCCCAGATCACCTTGCGCATAAGCTCCTTCGCCGCCGCTACATCCACTCCACCGGGGGAGCCGGCAAGATCTACGATCAAAGCAGACCTCGGAATCTTTTCAAGCAGATTTCGGTCTAAAACGCAAAACGGGATCGTATTGAATATTACATCGCACGCCGGAACGTTGCGCCTCAGTTCGTCAAGCGGCAATGCGGTCGCCCCTTCGATATCCGCAAAAGCAAGATCGCGCTCGCTTCTCGCCGAAACCGTGACAGACGCGCCGACGGCTTTCAGCACCGAAGTCAGCTTTTTCCCGATACGTCCGTAACCAAGCACGATTGCTCGACTGTTCATTACGGTGATCGGCAATTCGTTCATGGCTATCGCCAAGGCTCCTTCGGCAGTCGGCACGGCATTGCGCACTTGGACCTCCTCACGATCATAATAATCGATTATTTTTATATTGTTTTCCGCAGCTAATCTTCTTAATATCGGCGGTATCTTGCCGCCTAAAACAAGCGGCGCTTTTCTGCCGGCGCGAGTCTCCCTTTCGGAAGCGACACTCTCGATGATCTCGGTCATTCTCACGTCAAAGGCGTCGCCGGCGGTGCTTACGCGAATACCATCGAACGTGACCGGGAGCGGAAGGATTATCGCGTCCGCACCACCGATCGCGCTGTTCCAACTCGTCGCACGCACACCATCAAACGCGTCTGCAAGTCTGTACTTGTCATCTCCGAGGCTACAGCCCCAAATTGCAGCCTCAAGGCCCTCTCTCTGTAATCTTTCCGCCACAGCCAATTGGCGCATATCTCCGCCGAGCACGGCTATCTTAGCATTATGACTCATTTCGTCGTATCCTTTGCACATCAAATTTCTGTAGGCTTTTCTCCTCTGTAAAATTATATGCCGCAAATACTTGATGTGACCGTCAATATTTCCGAAAGATACGCTCGGCAAAATGGCAGAAAGGCGAAAGAATAACGCTCAAGAGGAACCACATAAGCGAATAAAGTGGGCAGATCTGGCCGCACAAATTGATCTTCATATCGGAATAATCCCATACGTTCCATTTCATCACTCGATTGACAAACAGCCCCACGACAAACTCGGTCGCCGTAACTATCCCGCAACAGCGAAGCGAACGCCTTACGATGCCGCACGTGCTCTTGGTGTGGATCAAATGTATGCACAAGTAGCAAAAACCGCCGGTAATTCCCATAGTCCAATGAGTAAATCCGCGCCAGATTATCTCAACAAGCCCATACCCAACGCTTCCGACGGCAAAAAGTGCCGGATATTTTACGCAATGTCTAAGCTTTTTCAATTAAAATGATCTCCGCATTTTCATTTTAAGCTTATTGTGTGTATGCCTACGAGATTTATTCAAAAAATATCCGATTGAAATGCTACGAAGTTTGTGATATAATAGCCTATGGCAAGCTTTCGGGCTGTCGTGCGCGCTTGACGGCTCTCGAAAATGCCCGTGCAAACACGCATTTTCGCTTCACGGCTTTCTATTTTTACATTTCGCGCTACTCGATATTTTTAGTTTTTTTGAAAGGATCCGCTTATGAATAAAAGAGACATTTCAGCTGTCAGACGCAGACTTGCGCCCGACAAAAACAATATATCCACGATCCGTCTTTGCTACGTTAACGAAAAAAAGGAGATAATATCTCAGTTTACAAAATCTCCGCTTATGATGCCAGAAAACGAAGCGGAAAAATATTTCTCTATTTTCAAACGCACGCTTGCCGGCACTCCGGGAAAAAACACTCTCGATATCCGCTTTACGAACGCCGCCGTCGAAAGCGGCGAGGAATATAAGCTTCTCGCAGATCTCCGAAGCTCTGCATTGAAGGATGATGAGCTTGTAGGCAAGTTTTTCACAGCGGTCATAAATTCCGTAAATATTGATTCCAATTACATAATTCTGCTCATGCACGACGTATACGACGTACCGTCATACAGTGCCGACGGTTCAAAAAATGACATATCCTATTCGCAGTTTTCCTATATAATGTGCAGTATATGCCCGGTCAAAACCACAAAATCATCGCTCGTATACGATCTGTCGGCAAACGATTTTAAGGATTGCGGAACAGGCTACGCCGTCGCTTCTCCGTCTCTCGGCTTCATGTTCCCCGCGTTTGAAGATCGCGGAGCCAATATATATTCCGCACTGTTCTTCACACACGACACCGCAGCCGATCACTCAGATTTCACAAATTCAATATTTCATTCCGAAGCTCCCATGCCCGCCTCCGTTCAAAAAGAAACGTTCCAAACGATACTCGTTGATACGCTCGAAGACGATTGCAGCTACGATGTAGTGCAAACGGTTCGCGATGAGCTGATAGAAATGATAGATCGCCATGAAGCAGATCGGACCAACCGCGACACCCTGATGATAACGAAAAACGAGATGAAGGCGGTGCTTGAAAGCTCCGGCGTATCTCAGGAGCACGTAGAGGCATTTGATAAAAAATATGACGAAAGCTTCGGCGCGGGAATAGAAATACCGACGCAAAATCTTATAGATACCAAGCAATTCGAGCTTCGCACGCCTGACGTTGTGGTAAAGGTAAATCCCGAAAAGAGCGAGCTGGTAACGACCCGCACGATCGACGGCATAAAATATGTGATGATCCGCGCAGATTCGGGCATCGAGCTGAACGGCATGAACGTAAAAATACCGAAAGACACCGATCAAGCGGATAACAAATAATAACAGAAACTCCGATTTGCCATATACGAGCTGTCGTAAAACAGTTAGCGGAGCGTATCTACATCGATACGCTCCGCTTTTTATTTAAGTATATACGGCAAAATTACTCACCGCTATTGTTCTCTCCACGAGAGATGTAAGTACCACTCCGACGCACTGCACAAAATGGTATATTGTCCCTCATTGGATTTTCCGCTTCATCCAAATTATCGAATGTGTAGCGGAATAAAAATATATCAGCGTTTGTTCGCTTTACGGTGCTTTTTCCATTCGCTGATCTTATCAAATGCTCCCAGAAGATAAAAGATATTCAGTCCCAATACTGCCAAAGTTGCACCTACAGCAAACAACATATAGTTATGACAAACATCTTCAGGGATATTACCGTTGAAAGCATTCGTTTCAACCAGCACAGAGCCAAACAGAAGCAAGATAGCAGCACCGCCCATCATATCTATCATTTTATATTTGTGCTTTTTGTTTTCCTCTGTAACATATTCGGCAACCTTCTTCAATGTGCCTTTATCTTCGGTATCCGGATTCGCACCTTTCCTTTCTCCGTTAATAATCTCGCGAACCTCCACATCATAGAAATCAGCAAGCTCAATAAGCGTATCTACATCCGGCATACTGCTGCCGGTCTCCCATCGCGATACGGTTCGAGAGGAAACGT
>CAYXNQ010000067.1:0-3467 GCA_964466545.1 uncultured Lachnospiraceae bacterium
GCAGGCAAAAGTTAACAAATCGGCGCGTCTGTTGACAAGCGTGGGCAAGTTTGGTATAATAATCGCAGAAAGTCTTGCGATGCAAGCCTTCGGGCGTTCGCCCGTCGTATGCTACGCATACCTGCGAGCTTGACGGCTTCGCGGAAATTTCAGCTTGAATCTCCAAGCTGAAGGTGAACTGTGAGCTTTATCAGGCGTACAAACGATATTATTGAAATCTATACATAAGGTCGAACTCATATTTATGATAAGATTTTTGAAAATGCTGTCGGCTGTGCTTTTGGCATTCGCTATAGCGGCGCAGCCCGTAGTTTCGTTTTGCGGAGACGGGATACTCACTCCTGTCGATTCCGTGATCGGCGAGACGAATATCATCAGCTCTGCGCGTCCGCTGCGGAAAGATGTGACCGAGAATTGTCTTGATACCGAGGAAGCGGCGAAGCGCCTTTACTATATGGGATTTATCAACAGCGGAAGCGACGAGAACGGAGATCCTAATTTTGCGCTTGAGCGGAGCCTTACCAAGATCGAGGCGGCTGTTATGGCGGTGCGATTGCTTGGATTGGAAGAAAAGGCGCTTGAGCTTCAGGCGGAGCATCCGTATACCGACGTTCCGGGGTGGGGCTCGGCGTATATCGGATATCTTTACTCGGTCGGATTACTTGAAAACATTAACGCGGTCTATTTTGAGCCCGACGCCTCGGCGACTTCCGTCGGATTTTTGAAATATATACTATTTGCACTCGGATATGACGCGTCGGCTGGAGATTATCCGTCTGCAATGGCAGATCAGCTCGCGTATTCGCTCGGACTTTGCGGTGAGCTTGGAGATACGCTTACGCGCGGCGAGGCGTTTCACATTATGTTCCACGCGCTGAAAAGCAAAAAGAACGGCGAAAGCACAACTCTCGCGGAGGAACTTGTTCGGCGGGAGATCATATCGTACAACGACGCCGTATTTTTGATATGGTCGGAGGATGAGGAGGAGAGCCGCCGATATATAGAAGCGATGGGCTACTCGCTTCCGAAAGCGCTTCCGGACGGCTATTATTCGATTTTGCTGTGCGATGATCCCGACATGAGTCTTAACGTATTGGCGGACGGCGCAAATACCGATTACGAAGGCGTCGGCGTGTCTGTTTGGCAAAATTCCGGCGACGTTTCTCAGAAATTCCGTCTTGAACGGACCGAACGCGGTACATATTTGATATACGCAGCGTGTAGTCGCGGCGGATATAACCGTGTGATCGGAATGAATCCGTATACCGATACAGCGGCGCTTTATAAGGCGACATCTTATTATGCGCGCGAATTTTACATTCTCTCCGCCGATGATGAGGACGGTATGTATATCATTCCGGCTGACGATACATCGCTTTGCCTCAGCGCAGAGCTTTCGACTTACGGCGGCGAGCTTTCGCTAAGGAAGATCGAAGGCGGAAGCAAAAATCGTTGGAGCTTTACGCAGCTCGGCGCCGTAACGGAGGACGGAGACGAATACGCTATCTGGCCGTCGGAGGTCCTCTATATTACGCAGGGAGCCTACGATGATTATTCGCATCAGGTTCAAAATGCGGTAGATATGATAACGATGAACGGCAGGGCGTATGCGCCGTTTACCGGAGTGATCGTGCGCATTGAGGCAAGCTACTCCGCCTGTAATGCAGTTTGGCTCGAAAGTACGTCGCGCGTGGTTTGGGCTGACGGCACGATGGATTATATGACGGTCATTTTTATGCATGACAACTATGTTTGGGATCTGTCGGTCGGTCAGGTAGTGCGGCAGGGAGAATTTTTCTACGATATGGGTACGGCGGGATATGCGAGCGCGGCTCATATACATATTGCCGTATTGCGAGGTAAGTATTCTCCGTACACGCCGTTTACCGGAAGCGGTGACGTATACGCACAGGACGCATTTGTACTTCCGAGCGGGACTGTCGTTCGTGACGATTACGGACTTGAATGGAAAAGGCTTACGTCGGATTGATGTTGCTTTCGTATATGAAAATACCGCAGTCATGATCATCAAGGTCAAGACTGCGGTATTTAGCTTATAAGCGCATGATATTTGCTTCGTCATCCTATGCTTTGCAATCGAATATCGGTGCGTGCGCGAAATTTTTGCTCAGGCAATAACGCGGTGACAGATATTCGGCATATTTTATTTGCTAAGTGAGTGACTTTGCGTGAAAATACAAAAGCGGCGTGAAGCGTCACGCCGCTTTTTGCTGAATTTTGCGTTCCAGCTTGAATGAAGATCGGAATACGTCGCTCCGAGCGGAGCGCAGTAAATTATGTTACCCGCGGTGTCGTGTAAACGGACATTTAGAAACCCTGCTCTCGCAAGGCTGGTCTCCTCTCCCGCGCTTTGCGCTCCCAGCGTCCGATTCGCCTGTCACGTAAGGAGAGGCGGTCGGGAGGTCTGCGTCCCCACTCGGGAAGCCGGAGTCCATTTAATCTTTTGTGGGTTTAAATAGCCCGAATATCACGGGCATCGCAGGCGATCAAGCAAAACACCCGATCGTGTTTACCGATTATTCTTCAGAGCCGTCTGCGTCGTAATCAATGTCGGCAAATTCGTCGTCGAAATAATCCGCAACGCGATCGAACTCATCGTCGTCCTCGATAGTTACGAGCAGTTCTTCGCCGTTTTCATCCTTATCGCCGCGCAGAACTATATATTCGCCGGAATCGTCGTCTCCGTCCTCAGAGTAGGGAACAAGAGCAAAATACTTGTTTCCGTCAAGCTCGCAAGTGGAGATAAGCTCAAATTGGCTTTCGTTGCCGTCTTCGTCTGTCAATGTATAGATATCGGCTTCGTAGATCTCGTCTGCCATAGTTAATACCATCCTTAATATATGTATTTCGTTAGCCTGATATTATTGTAACCTAAAAAGTCTCCGTTGTCAATAGCAAACGGTGTCGCATTTTGAATTTGTTTGGGAGCGATTATGCAAATGCGATTGACTTTGGGCGCGCACAGTGGTATACTATACCGTGGCAGTATATTTATTATTTTCAATCTTTTGCCGAATATTCATAGTGTCCCGCAATTACGGGAACCGGAGAGGTATTATGCAGATTTCCGAAAAAGTACGCTCGCTTGCACAGCAAGCAGAAAAAGAGCTTTATGATATTTTTTGCGATATTGACGAGATCGCGAGAACAAATACGGAGCGTGTGCTTGACAGCTTTAGGGCAAACTCCGTATCGGAGGCAATGTTTGCGCCTTCGACCGGATACGGCTACGGAGATTTCGGCAGAGACGCTATAGACCGCATTGCTACGGAGATATTCGGCGGCGAATCGGGCTTTATGAGAACGCAGATCATCAGCGGAACGCACGCGCTTGCCGTTGGACTTTACGCGCTCTTGCGTCCGGGAGATATTATGCTTTCGGTGACCGGTGCGCCTTACGACACGCTGAAGGAAATAATCGGTGACGGAATAAAAAACGGCGACGG
>CAYXNQ010000067.1:3567-7884 GCA_964466545.1 uncultured Lachnospiraceae bacterium
CGCCTTACGACACGCTGAAGGAAATAATCGGTGACGGAATAAAAAACGGCGACGGCTCGCTTGCTGATTTCGGCGTTTCATATAAGGGTATAGATCTTATCGATGGAAAAGAATTTGATTATCCGGCGATCAAGGCCGCGCTTGCTCTGCCTTCGGTGAAGGTCGTATTTATCCAGCGTTCAAAAGGCTATCTCGATCGCGCAACGCTTACGAACAAGCAGATCGGCGAGCTTTGCCGATTCGTGCGGGAAAACTCAGGCGAAAACAGACCGTATATCGTTGTGGACAATTGCTACGGCGAATTTACCGAAACAGCCGAGCCGACTTCGTTCGGCGCCGATATGATAATCGGTTCGCTCATTAAAAACGCGGGCGGAGGAATGGCAGACATCGGCGGATATATAGTCGGAGGGGAACGCGCTGTAGAGCTTGCGGCGTACAGACTTACGACGGTGGGCGTAGGACTTGAGGCGGGAGCGTCGCTCGGACAGAACCGCAATATCCTGCGAGGCTTGTTCTATGCGCCGCATACGGTAGCTCAGGCGATGAAGACCGCGCATCTTGCCGCATATATGTTTGACAGGCTCGGATTTGACGTTTCTCCGTCTCCTTTTGAAAGAAGAAGCGATATAATACAGACTATAAAATTCGGAAAGCCCGAGGGACTTATAAGCTTTTGCCGCGGTATCCAATCCGCTTCTCCGGTCGATGCGCACGTGACTCCGGAACCGTGGGCTATGCCCGGCTACGAGGACGAGGTGATCATGGCGGCGGGGGCGTTTGTCGGCGGTGCGTCGATAGAGATATCTGCCGACGGACCTCTGCGCCCGCCGTACATTGCATATCTTCAGGGAGCGCTCACATACGAGAGCGGTCGCTTGGCGATCATGCGTGCGGCTGAGTTGCTTTCAGAGGGCTGACGTTAATTTTTAGTTTAAGGAAAATATAATGATAAAAACAGTAATTTTTGACCTTGACGGCACGCTTGCCGATACGATCGACGATCTTCGTCATGCGATGAATCGGATGCTTGAGACATACGGCTATCCGCTACGCACGCGCGAAGATATACTTCGGGCGATAAACCACGGCGGAAGATATTTTGTGGCGAAATCCTTGCCTGATGACGTATACGAAACGATGGACGACGATATAGTTACTGAGGCGCTCGCGAAGTATTCCGCTTTTTACAGCGAAAATTTCTGCGTGTACACGCATCCGTTTGACGGTGTTTTGCACGTGCTTGAAGAATTGAAAAAAAACGGCGTAAAGCTTGCTGTGCTTTCAAATAAGCAGGATCCGTTTGTCAAAACGATCATAAATCAGCTGTTTCCTGCAACGTTCGACGTCGTGATGGGGCACGGACCATATCCGGAGAAGCCGGATCCGACATCTGCCCTCGCCATTGCCGAGAAGCTTGGCGCCGAGCCGAGTGAATGTGCGTTTATCGGAGATTCCGACGTTGACATGAATACGGCGGTCAATGCCGGTATGCACGCGATAGGCGTCGGCTGGGGATACAGATCCGCGGAAGTGTTGCTCGGCGCGGGTGCGGATGCCATCGTTGACAGCGGGGAAGCGCTTCTCAACAAACTGTTTTCGCTATAATAACAGTATACAGACCGAATAATTGTTTCGGTAGAATATAATCAAAGAAAGGAAGCGCCGGCACAGCCCGTGCGCAAAGATCTGAAAATGAAGGAATACGGAAAAAAGGTGTGGCTCATCCCCGATACATACATGAGCTCTGTATCTACGGGAAATAACGTTACTCACGAGGCTATATGCGTACTCAATACGGGAGATCGTGACGCTGAGCTGTCACTCACGTTCTTCTACGAAGATAAGGAATGTCGCAGTGATTTTAAGGCAGTTTGCGGCGCGAGACGCACAAATCATATCCGCATGGATAAGATCAAAAACGAAGCCGGAGAAGGCGTTGCCAAGGATACGCCCTACGCTATCCTTATCGAATCAAGCGTGCCGGTCGTTGTGCAGTATACACGACTCGATTGCTCTGCGGTCGAAAACACGCTTATGACTACAATTGCTTATTCTGTCGACGAATGATTCGTCGCGGAAAATATACAAATGAAAGGTAAAAAATAATTATGTCTATCCCGTTCAAAGTAGATCTGTCAAATGAAGTAGCCGTTGTTACAGGCGGCGGCGGAGTTCTTTGCTCCGGATTTTCAAAGGATCTCGCGGCTTGCGGCGCTAAGGTAGCTGTTGCCGATCTCCGTCTCGCTTCGGCTCAGGCTGTCGCAGATCAGATCGTCGCTGACGGCGGCGACGCGATCGCTGTTGAGATGAACGTTCTCGAAAAGGCGTCTATTGAGGCTGCTCGCGAGAAGATCGTTGCCGCATACGGCCCGTGTACTCTCCTTGTCAACGGTGCCGGCGGAAATCATCCCAGTGGAAATACTACAAAGGACAATCTCACTCCTGAAGATGTTGCCGAGCTTGAAAAGAACGGCACTATCGAAGGCGTTAAGACTTTCTTTGATCTTGATCCCAACGGAATCTCTTTCGTATTTAACCTTAATTTCCTTGGAACACTTCTTCCCACGCAGGTCTTTGCTCGCGATATGGCAAAGACAGGCGGTACTATCATCAACGTGTCGAGCATGAACAGCTTCCGCCCGCTTACCAGAATTCCGGCATATTCCGGCGCGAAGGCTGCTATATCCAACTTCACGATGTGGCTTGCAGTCCACTTTGCTCCGGTCGGCATCAGAGTTAACGCGATAGCTCCCGGCTTCTTCCTTACGGATCAGAACCGTTCGCTTCTCGTAAATCCCGACGGAACTCCTACAGCTCGCTCCGCAAAGATACTTGCACACACTCCTATGGGGCGCTTCGGTACTCCCGACGATCTGTCCGGCGCACTGCTTTATCTTGCCGACAAGAATGCATCCGCTTTCGTTAACGGCGTAGTTCTTCCGGTTGACGGCGGTTTTGCGGCATATTCCGGAGTTTGATACGGATTAATCGAAAATCTATAATTGATCGCGTCAGCGGCATACCGAATACGCAAATATCGGTGTGCCGCTTTGCGATTGGCTATAATCATAGCTTGGGGGATAAACATGAAAGTGACCACTGTTCTTGAGGCTGCGGCTGTGACGGACGACGAGCTGTCGTTTTTTGCTATCTTCGCGCGGTTGCACGGCGAATGGCTTATGTTTTGCCGAGATGGCGGCTGGCTCATTCCGATGGCAAAGGTGATTGCCGACATACCGACAGACGACGCGGCGCGAGGACTTATTTGCGAGACTGTCGGCGCGTCGGATTTTGATCTGCGTCCCGCGATCACTGTGACTGTTGAGGAAGACGACAAGCGCTATCTTGGAAGGCTGTATCTGGCGGAGGTGCGCTCGCGTGATATAGCTTTGCTTTCGGAGAATGTATCTGATGTGCGCGCGTTTGCGATGCTCCCACGGAGTGCGGAATATCCTGAGTTTTATGCGGAGCTTTACGAGAAGCTTCAATGCTGGATCAATTTGCAAAACAGCTCCGACGAGCTTTGGGACGTTTACGATATTTCAAGACAGCCGACCGGCAGACTGCATCGTAGAGGCGAGCTTTTGCTGCCGGGCGAATATCATCTCGCCGTGCATATTTGGATACGCAACAGTCAAGGTGAATTTTTGCTCACACAGCGGAGCGAGCGCAAGGGATTTCCGTTTTATTGGGAGACTGCCGGCGGCTCGGCTGTGGCGGGAGACGACAGCTTGACGGCGGCGCTCAGAGAAGCGCGTGAGGAGACCGGAATCAATTTGGCAGAAAAGGACGGGCGAATCATATTCAGTTATCAGCGCAGAGATTATTTCTGTGATGTATGGCTTTTTGATCATGAATTTTCGCTTGACGAGGTCGTTTTGCAACCGGGCGAAACGCGGGACGCGATGTGCGCCGATATTTCGGCGATCGAGCGGATATATTGCGACGGAAAGCTGTTTCCGTATGATTATATCGAAGAATTTATTCGGCGAGTAAAATCCGGCGAATTTGACGAATGAATCTGAGCATGGCGGCATAAACTAATTCTGTGATATGAAAACGCGACGAAAAAATAAAATTACCGAAAGGTATTGACAAGCTGTCAACGTTGTGATATAATTAATAAGCTGACAGCGAATGGATAATCTGCCGGTGTGGCGAAACAGGCAGACGCCCGGGACTGAAAATCCCGTGGGACTAACCTCCCGTACCGGTTCGAGCCCGGTCACCGGCACCAGCCTGACAGCTAACATAATTTCATATCGCGGGGTAGAGCAGCTTGGTAGCTCGTCGGGCTCATAACCCGGAGGTCGT
>CAYXNQ010000068.1:0-7861 GCA_964466545.1 uncultured Lachnospiraceae bacterium
TACTCCGATGACGCGGCTATATTCTCGCCGAGCTTCAGCGACAGAAGCGAAAAATCCTGAAAAACGACGGAAAACAGCATCATATAATCGCGATAGTCATATTTCCGTATATCTATTCCGTTGAGCAGTATTTCTCCTTCCGTAGGGTCGTACAATCTGCAAAGGAGCTTGATAAACGTCGTTTTGCCGCTACCGTTCATGCCGACGACCGCCAGCCTTTTTCCTATCTTGAATTTCATATTTACGTTTCTGAGCGAATAATTTTCGCTTCCCGGATATTTGAAGGAAACGTTTCTGAATTCAATGCAGTAATCGGAATCTCTGCGCTTCTCAACGGTAAGACTTCCCTTATACATGATATTCGGAATATCAAGGAACTCAAATATAAGATCTACAAATTCAGAGTTGATGCGCATATCTCCGAGCGCGGCGACAAAAGCGGACATGCCGCCGGCAACGAGCGTCACCGCAGATACATATTGAGTAACGGAGCCAAGTCCGAAAGCCCCGCCGAGAGCCTTGATACATACGAATGCGTAAATGATTCCGCTCGACGCAACGGCAACTGCGGCTCCCGCGGCTGAATAGAGTCCCATCGAACCGCGCGCAAGATGCGCCAAAAGACCGTTTGAAGCGAAAAATGAGTTTTTATCGCAGTTGTATTTATCGCATATTTTATCCTGCCGATACACACGCATATCAAGCGCAAGCTTTTTGCGGTGTCCCTGATATCCAAAGTGACCGAAAAGACGGTTTTCAAGATTAAGCATATCAGAGCGGAGCGCCCAGCACGACGTCGCCTTGGTAGTAAATACCGGCGCAAGCAACGTAAATGCGATTATAGCTATCACCACGACGATCGCGACCACCGGAGAGTCGAACACGGCAAGCTCGCTTCCGTCCGCCATTTTGCTCGTGAACAGGGATACGGTAAGCGCCGCTCCGCCGAACAGACCGAGGAGAGACGAGAGCGCGGTCTCCATACTTCTTATTGCGTGCTCGAATCCCCAGCCGCCGCCCTCTCGGTTCTGCTCTATTCTGTCGAGCAGATCATGCGTATAGGTGCGATCGTATATCTCGTAATCCATGGAAAGCTTTTTTTCCATCATCAGCCCATTGATCCCGTGCCAGATCTCAAGCGAATGTGCTTTTTTCCATTTATTCAGAAGCGCCGACACGAGCGATATTACCGCCGCCGAAGCAAGCGTTATCAAAACAAGAAGCTTTAATCTGTCCTTATCTCGCCCACTTGACAGCTCGTTTATCACAAGCGCCGACATATATATCCCCACATACGGCGTAAGAGATTTCCAGATCACGCTCACAAACGTTGCCCAAACGCTCGACGGGCTGCGCTTGAGTGCGATCGACAGCACTCTTTTACTTGAGCGAAAGACCTCACGCCATGACATCTTCTTTTTGCTCATCCTTATCCCCGTCCTCTCTATAATATTTGCTTTGCACTTCAAACAGCTCCGCGTATTTTCCTCCGAGCTTCAAAAGCTCCTCGTGAGTTCCCGCTTCGCATATCTTCTCGCCATCTATCATTATTATTCTGTCGCAAAACCGAGTTGACGCAAGCCTGTGAGATATATATACCGACGGCTTGCCGCTCGTGATCTCATCGTATTTTTTATACATTTCCGATTCGGCAATAGGGTCCAGCGCCGCAGTCGGCTCGTCGAGTATTATTATCGGCGCGTCTTTATAAAGCGCACGCGCGAGCATTAAACGTTGAGTCTCTCCGCCTGACATCTGCACGGCGTCCTCGTATACGTCGCGAAACAGCTTAGTCTGCACGCCGTCCGGCAAAGAATCTATCTTTTCCGTAAGACTCGCCTTTTCAAGACACTCTCTGACGCGGTCGTAATCTATATCGTCCTCGCTCTGCGCTACGTTTGCCGCGATTGTTCCGGCAAAGACCGAAAAATCCTGAAAGACCGCCGAAAACAGCTTGTAATAATCCGCTCGGTCATATTCGCGTATATCTTTTCCGTTCAGTAGGATGCGCCCCTCAGTCGGATCAAGAAATCCGCATATCAGCTTAACGAGCGTGCTCTTTCCCGCGCCGTTCAATCCAACCACCGCAAGCTTCTCGTGAGCATGAAGCGTAAGATCTATCCCGCTGAGTGTATTTTTATCCGCCCCCGGATATCTGAACGTAACGTTCTCAAGCCTGATCTCATATTCCGTATCTTTTTCGGGCACGAGCTTTTCGCCGCCGTCAAACTTAAACGGCTCCGGATAATCGAGCGTCTCGCGGACAACCGAAATATCAAGCGACTGCTTATGAAGCGTGGTTAGACCGTCGAGTATTCCGGTGACCCATGCGGTAAATCCGCTGACCGCGGTAAAATACAGTAAAAATTCCGCTATGCCTATATTGCCCGACAGCACCGCGCCTATCAAATACGCATATGCCGCCGCATTACGCAGAAATGTGAGCGCGAGATCTGCGATCGCCGCCCAAACGTACACGCCTTCTTCCTTGTTTTTGAATCGCGTATATGTTTCGGTAGCCTTAGCATACAGCTCCTTTAACCACGGCGCGAGCGAGAACAGCCTTATATCCTTTGCGCCGTCATTTCTTTTTGCAACTTGAGTCAAATATACCACGCGCTTGTGGATCTTTTCCTCCTCATCGCGATATCTGTATCCGCGCAGATTTATGCGCTTTCCCAATAAATAGCTTACGCCCGTCGTCAGTATCACAAGAACGAACAATATCGGCTGTACGGTCGAGAGAAGCGCGATATATATCGCAAATCCGACAACATTCTTCGTTATATCGGTAAGCGTCCCCCATACCGCCTCCGTCGCCTCGGCGTTTGACGTTGTGTAGTGCATTGCCTTGTTAAGCAGATTTGAAAAATCCTCGGAGTAAATATTCGGGTACGAGGTCGTAGCTGCCTTCTTATTGATCTGATTTATTATCAGAGTGCGGACCGTTATTCTGCCGAAAAGCACATTTTCTTCCACGTATGCGTATGCCGCCGAAACAAGCATGAGCGCCGCGGCGAAAAATGCGATCGTCAGCATGAGCTCCGCTACGCTTCCGCGCCGTTCGAGCACGGATATTATCATCGGCGACACGTACAGATTTACAAGATTTTGCAAAACTGCCAACAGCGCTGAGAGCAAGCCGAGCAAAATAACCTTTTTCTCGCCGTTGTTCCACGCCGTTTTAATCATATAGCATGAGTTTTGCCACATATTGTATTTCGGTTTTTTCTTCGGCTTTTCGTCTTTTATCTTTTGTTTCACCATTTTCACGTCCTTTCAAATCGCTCTGAGCATATCATAGCACAAAAATTCGTCCCGCGACAAATTCGGGGACGAATCGTTAAATTTCGGTGATGAATTGCAAGTGATCTGCCCGCCGGCTCAAAGCTGCGGAAGAAGTATTTCGGTCGTAAACGCCCCGTCCTCGCTGTTTCTCGAAATATATCCGCCAAGCCGCTCGACAATATCGTCAATGCGTACCAAGCCGAAGCCGTGTCCGTCTCCTTTAGACGTCTTAAACCGATTGTTGAGTTTTGCCTGTTTTTTAGTCGCGGTAAAATTAGTAAACGAGATATAGAGCTGTGTGCCCTTAACGTCCATATACACACGTATCATGCGCTCGTTTTCCGGCAGGCGAACGCTCGCCTCGATCGCATTATCGAAAAGATTGCCTATGATCACGCAAAGATCGACCTCTGACATTTTCAGCTTGACCGGAATATGCGCGTCCACTTTCAGCGGGATCGACTTCGACTTCGCAAGCGATATCTTGCTGTTCAATATCGCGTCAGCCATTGAATTGCCCGTTTTTATCACATTATCCACGCTCACAAGATCGGCGTCGAGCTCCTCAAGATACCCTTTTATCCCGTCTAAATCACCGCTCGCCGCAAGCGCCTTCATTGTCTGTATATGATTTCGGAAATCGTGGCGCCAGCCGCGCATCTGTCTGTACATAGTTTCGACTTCCTCGTAATGCGTCTCGATCAGCTCGCGTTGATATGCGGCTATACGCTTGTCCACACGCTTTGAAAGTAATGACATATCCGTCCCTCCGATGCCCGAAAATTTATATACGCTGTATGATGGCGCGATTTATCCCTTCATACGCGCCTCGCGGGATCGGCAAAACGCTTCCGTCGCGCAATGTGACGCTTTGTCTCGTCACGCGGCTTACTTCCGCAAGATTGATTATAACGGAACGTCCGACACGGTAAAATCCGTCGTCAAGCAAGCCCTCAAGCTCGCCGAGCGTCATCTTCACTCTAAGCTCGCGATCGGCGTGTAACGTTACGTAATTTCCAAAGACCTCCGCGTATCTTATTCTGCGAACTTGAACGCGTTCTGCTCCGCCGCTGACCTCAAGCGTTAACATTTTTTCGTTTTTCACCAAAATATGCGCCGCACGATCAAGAACGGCATACAGCTTTTCTTTCCGCACCGGCTTCAAAAGATAGTGAAGCGCCGCCACATCATATCCTTCCGCAATATAATCGGAATAGCCTGTAATAAATATTATTTGAACTGCGTCATTATCGCGCCGAAGCATTTTCGCGAGCGTAACGCCGTCTATCGTCTTCATTTCAACATCGAGCAAAAGCATATCGCAATCGGCTCCGCTTTCCATAAGAAAAGCCTCAGCAGAATCAAATTCCGATACATCGGCAGTATGTCCGTTCAATGACAGCCATTCGTCCAAAAGGGCAAGCACATATTTTCTGTCATCGACAGAATCATCGCAAACCGCAATTTTGTAATTCACAGCTCTCCCTCCGTTCTCAACGCGAAATCTTATAAATGGTCACAACATTCTACAGTTAAAATAAAAAGTATGCGTTTATTATACCATGATGCGAAAATTCGTGCTCGCACAAGCGTTTGCGCGAAGCCTTCAATCTCGCAGGCGAACGCCCGAAGGCTTGCCACGCAAGTCTTTCTGCGGTAATTATACCACAACGGCCACGCAAAATCAAACGCTTCCGCCGTTTTATAGAAAAAAACTCAGACGCCCGGGTTCAAGCGCCTGAGTTTTAATATTAAAAATTATTATGCGTTGATGTCAAACATCTTATTCTGATCATACGTTACCTTGTATGTTTCGGTAAACGTATTTACATCGGATTCATATGCGTCGGAAACGAGAGCTTCATGAGCTTCCTGCATCCAAGCCGTGCGACCTTCGCCGCCTCTGAGCATGATATGATATCCGTAAGAGGTCTTAACGATATCAACATCGCCTTCCTTGCGCTCCTCATCGAACAGCCAATCCTCAAATTCCTCTACCATGTCGCCCTTAGCAACGTTTTCGTAGAGGCAAGAGCTGTCCTCGTTATAGGTTTCGGCAAGAGCCTCGAATGCCTCTACGGTCATATCGCCGTTCTTGTACTCAGCAAGGATCTCCTCTGCCTTCTTTTTAGCAGCTTCTTCGGTATCGTACGTGCTCTTAGTAAAGAGAATGTGACGAACATCAAGAGTCTTATATTCATGACGAGCGGGAGCTGTCAGGGGCATTACGACTGTGAGCGAATAATCGGGCTTACTGCTGTCGGAACCTTCGTCCTCGAATATCTTTGTGGAGAGAAGCTTTGTGTCGTCTGCAAAGAGCCACTCGGATATCTCATTATCCTTTGTGTATCCGGTATCTTCCTTGAGAAGCGTATCCATGATCTTGTCAACGTCATCCGTTGTGACCGCGTCTTCTTCCTTTGCGGCCTCGGAATCGGGAGCTACGATAGTAACGCCTTCGTAAATTACCTGCTCGATATAATCGCGAACTGCCTTTTCAAACTCCTCGCGAGTTGTAGCCTGGGCGATCTTCTCGGCATAAGGACGTATTTTTTCGTAATTATCCTTGTTTTCCTCATCCTCGCTTGAGTCCTGTCCGTCCTCTGCAGCCGTAGACGCATCGTCGTCCTTCTTTTCTTCTTCCTTCTTAGTGATCGTGCTTACATAAAGAGTATAGGAAAGATAGTCTACGTACTGCATATCCTTTGTATGCTCTGCGTAGTATTCGTTGTATTCGTTCTCGCCGAAGCGCGCGTCATATCTGTCCATAAGAATATCGTAATACTTCTGGTACAGCTTAAGAAGCTCAAGACAGTCGCGGACGTCGTCAATGCTTACGCCTGCGCCGTATGTATTGCTGACGTACAGCTCGGTCTTGTATCCGGCAGCCTTTGCGGAATCCTTGATATATCTGATCGACTCGTCTATTTCGGCATAATCCTCGTCCTCAAGCTTGATGCCCTCGGCGCGAGCCGCTTCACAGTGAACGAGCATATCCTTAACGGAAGAATAAGTCTGATTCATAAAATAATCAAACCATGTCATTGTTTTGGAATTGGAATAATACTGGCTCTTGAGAGAGAGAGAGCTGTTGAGGCCCATATAATAGAAAATATAGTAATTCTGAGAAACAAGATTCGAATACGTCGAATTAAAGAAATACGACAGCATCGCATTGTTTATCTGATAATTTTCGGTCTCGATCGAAACCGTTCTGCGAAGATAGAATCCGTTCGATTCAAGCATACCGGCAGTAATAAGTCCTCCGAGTATTACTACTACCAAAACAATGCTGACGATCGTTATGATCTTTTTACGCAAAGCTACGGATTTTGCCTTAGCCGCGCTTTCTTCTTTCTGTGCTTTAATCTGCAAGCGCGTTTCGAGATCGGCGCGCTTGTTGCGATTACCCTTACCCATTTCGGTGTCCGCCTTTCAGTGCGATAATATAATGTTGTTTATTGGTGTTTAAGTGGCAGTTTTCCACTAACTCTTATATTATATCATATTCCAAACGAATTTCCAATACAAAAATCAAATTTTATCTGAATATTTTTTTAACAACTTTCAAAATCCCCCTTGACAAACGCAGGCGAATGTGATAAAATAGTCAAGCATTAAGAAATGCGATGCGCTGTTAGCTCAGCTGGATAGAGTGTTTGGCTACGAACCAAAAGGTCGGGGGTTCGAGTCCCTTACAGCGCGCCATCAAATCCAAGCCAATAGGCTTGGATTTTTTGTTTTTTCGCGCTATTGCAATCGCGCCTGCGGCGTGGTAAAATATCATTGAAATGTCAAAACGGACGGAGGCGATAAGCTTGAACATAACGGTCTCGGAAAATAACGTTATATTTTTATCGGCAGATGAGATCGCCGCCTTCGCGCGAACAAAATCTGCCGTCGCAAAAAGCGCCTTCGGATTCGTCCCATATGCAAGATCGCAAAGCATTCGCGGTTGCGAGCCGGTATATGCCGAAGCCTCCGTCCCGATCGAAGCAGACGGATTTACCTTTGTAATAAACGGATATGTAGATCTGGCGATCAAAAGCAGTCGCACGCAGCTTGAATTTATTAAAAAAATGCCGCGCAGACTGAGAGGAATAACGCCGCTGACCGATCCGCATTTTGCGGCGTCGGCGCTTATCAAGGCATACCTGTACTGTGAAAACGAGCAGTGCGACGGCGCGGAGATCATAATAACATATTATAATGAAAATTCCGGAGAAAGCACGTCGTTTTCAACCGTGATGAAACGTCCGGAGCTTGAATTGCTTTTTAACGCGCTCTGGCGACGCGCCTGCCCGTTCGCAAAGCACGCGGCAAATTCTGCCTTGATCGGCAAACGCCAATTTTCCGCAATGCGCTTCCCGTACCCAACTGTACGCGACGCACAGCGCGAGCTGATCCAGGAAAGCTTTCGCGCAATCGCAAAAAAACGCCGCCTCGTCATATCCGCTCCGACCGGCACCGGAAAGACCGTTTCAGTCCTGTATTCCTCGCTGAAAGCGATCGGCGCGGGATACGCGGACAAAATATTCTACCTCACCGCCAAAGCCAGCACAGCGCGCGCCGC
>CAYXNQ010000069.1:0-1555 GCA_964466545.1 uncultured Lachnospiraceae bacterium
CCGGAGAAAGCGAACCGGTTCTTGCGTCGCCTGCGAGCTTCTTGGTGCTTGCGGCAATCTCAGATAAGCTCATCGTATCGGCGCCGAATACTACGGGAACGAGGAGACCGCGTTCGGTATCTACAGCGACGCCGACATTAGCGTGCTTGAACAGACGCATTGTGTTATCCACGAGATTTGCGTTTATTTCGGGGAAGTCGAGGAGCGTGCGCGATACTGCGTAAACGATGATATCGTTGATGGTGATCTTTCCGAGGCCGAGTGCTTCTGCGCCTGCCTTGAGTTTTTCTCTGTATGCGAGCACTGCGCTTGCGTCAAACGTAGCATTGAGAGTAAGCTGTGCCATTTCAGAGAGAGAAGCGTGCATGGAGCGTGCGATTACCTTGCGAACGTTGGTGAGCGGAGCTTCTGTATATGCACGAACATCGTCGGTGGCGGGGGCTGTTTGCACTGCAGCAGATTCGGCGGCTTGGGGAGCAGTATCGGAAGCCGCAGCGCTTTCTACGATCTCTCCGTTGAGGTATGCTCTGACGAAATCCGGATTTTTTCTGTAGCCTGCGTCGAGCGCGGCGGTGATGTCTCTTTCTATAATTCTGCCGTGAGGACCGGTCGGAGTTACCATAGTCATATCAACGCCGCATTTGAGTGCGAGATTTTTTGCTCTCGGCGAGATCATAACTCTGCCTGCGGAAGCGGCGGATTCTGCAGATGTGCTTGTCGGCTGGCTGATTGCGGAAGCCTCTGCGACGGGAGTCTCCGATGTTTTCGGAGCTTCTGTCTGAGGCGCGCTTGCGTCCTTCGGCATTACCGAAGTCCAATCCTCGCCCTTTTCTCCGATAACGCATACGGGATCAAGGCATGGAACTACGTCTCCGTTATTCGCCAAAACCTTAAGTATTACACCGGAAAGCTGGGACGGCTCTTCAAAAGAAGATTTATCGGTCTCATAAGAAAACAGGATATCGCCTTCGGAAACGGCGTCTCCTTCTTTTTTCTGCCATTCGGTTATAATGCAGCTTTCAACGCTTTGACCCTGACGGGGCATTATTACTAACTGTGCCATTGTGTATTCCTTTCAAAACTATATAAGCTCACCGCTGTTTGCGATGATAACTTTGATGTTATTTGCTTTCGCGATCTCCGCGATCTCGTCTGTAAGCGGACGATCGGTGATGATTATATTTGCCTTATCTATGGAGCAGAATGTGTAAGGTAGGCTCTTTTCGACCTTAGAGGCGTCGAACACGAGTATCGTAAGATTTGCTTTTTCGATAACCACGCGCTTAAGCTCACATTCGCTGTAGCTTCCGCCGGTGCAACCGCTTTTTGCGGAAATTCCGGACGGTGAAATTATTGCAATGTCAATATTGACGTCCGAGATGTATTTGAGCGCCTGCTGGCCGGATATCGACTGATTTTCGTGATCGAGGCGACCGCCTACGATATTTACGACCGGCATACCGATCTTGCACAGCTCAAGCGCGATCTCCGGACTTGTAGTCGTGAAAGTAAATCTGTCGTTCGGTACATACGGGATCATTTTCAAAAGCGTGGA
>CAYXNQ010000069.1:1655-7559 GCA_964466545.1 uncultured Lachnospiraceae bacterium
GGGAACATTTCGGTAAGCTCGCGAATGGTAATATAAGGCTTTTGTGTAAGCTTATGTGCAATAATAGTTCGTCTGTCACTGTATTTTGCCATATTATACCTCGATTTTAGAATTAACACATATAAATATATCACAAAATCTGTTAAATGTCAACAGCTCCATGCAAATAAGTTAACCGCACGCTTCGAAATTTTATCACTGCAAACGTTCTTTTTCGTTGTTATCTGCGTTGAGTTTTCTTTCTGTACCGTGGTTTTGAAATAATTATTTTTTATTTTACTCTTGACAAATTGCCGCGCACGAGGTATAATAGTCGAAAACAGGGGAGCTCGTAAGGGCTGAGAGGGAGTACGACTCCGACCCTAAACCTGATGTGGATAATGCCACCGTAGGAAGTTATAGGCTTATAGCTATGGGCTTATTTATGGGGTATCTCTGCATTGAGATATCCTTTTTTTGTTCTTGTGGTGCGCCGATCCGCAATACAAACTGAAAGTGAGTTATGATGTATGGAAAAGAAAAATTCTAATTTTTCGCTGTCTCTCGTCTGGTTTGGCGCCGCAATTTCGATTGCCGAAATACTGACCGGTACCGCAATTGCCCCACTCGGATTTGCGAAGGGCGCGGCGGCTATAGTTATCGGTCATTTGATCGGTTGCGCGCTTATGTATTTTTCCGGCTTGATCGGAGCGCGACGCGAGCTTGGAGCTATGCAAACGATCTCGATATCGTTCGGTAAATACGGTAGCGCGTTTTTCGCGATATTGAACATTTTACAGCTCGTAGGTTGGACTGCCGTAATGATAGACAGCGGCGCGTCATCCGCTGTAGCGTTATCCGGATATGATGTAAAATGGCTGTGGTGCCTGATAATTGCGGCTTTGATAGTCTGCTGGGTGATCGTCGGTAGCAGAGGATTAAATATAATAAACTCGGTTGCCATGACCGCTCTCTTTATTCTCACCGTGCTGCTCAGCTTGCGGATATTTACCTTCGAAGCGTCTTCGGTGCAAACTGCGGAAAATATGATGAGCTTCGGAGCGGCGCTCGAGATTTCGATCGCTATGCCGCTTTCGTGGCTGCCGCTCGTATCCGATTATACCAAAAATTCAAAATCTCCGAAAACTTCCTCTCTGGTCTCGTCGCTTGTGTATTTTTGCGGTAGCTGCTGGATGTATATCATCGGAATGGCGGCGGCGATATTTACCGGAGAATACGATGTTGCTTCGATAATGTCGAAATCGGGGCTTGGCGTTTTTGCACTGATAATTGTGATCTTTTCGACTGTTACCACAACTTATCTTGATGTTTATTCAGCCGGCGTGAGCGCAAATTGCGTTATCGGAAAGTTAAAGGAAAAGCCTGCCGCTTTAATTGCGACGGGACTCGGACTTCTGCTTGCATTGGTAACTACGGCGTCAAGCTTTGAAGCGTTTTTATATCTTATAAGCTCTGTCTTTGTTCCGATGATCTCGATACTTATCGCTGACTTCTTTATTTTGAAGAAGGATCACTCGTCGGAAAAGCTCAGCGTTTGTAATCTCGTTGTATGGCTGTTCGGCTTTGTTCTTTACAGAATATTTTTGCAGATCGACACGCCTTTCGGAAATACCTTGCCTGTCATAGCGATTGTTATTCTGGTTACGGTCGTACTTGATAAAATATTCGCAAAAAAACGATAACTTTCTTGAAAAATATCGGCGCGTGTGATAGAATTTTATGTAAGTAAATTTTAGTTTCAAGAGGATACATAGGTGAACATAAAAGCGGCAATTTTTGATTTTGACGGAACTTTATTCGATTCAATGCATATTTGGGACAAGGCTGCATCGCAGTTCTTGATCTTGCACGGAATTACTCCGGAGGCTGATACCGACGCGAAGTTCAAAAGTCTAAGCTTGCGGGAGGCTTGTGAATTATTCAGGCGGCAGTACGATTTCCAAGCAAGCGTTGATGAGCTGATAGATTCCGTTAATTCTACGATCGAGCATATGTACGCAGAGGTAGAGCCCAAGCGCGGCGCGATAGATTTTCTGCATCTGCTCCATGAGCGCGGAATATCCGTGGCCGTTGCAACTGCAACTGACAGATATTTGATTGAAAGCACGCTCAGACGCTTCGGACTTGAGAATGTAATAGACGCTGTATTTACCTGCAATGAGGTCGGCGTTGGCAAGCAAAGTCCGAAGATATACGATACTGCGTGCGTGTATTTCGGAGCGGACAAGAGCAATTCCGTTATTTTCGAGGACGCGCTTTACGCTGTAAGGACAGCAAAAAAATTCGGTTATACTGTCGTGGGCATCGCCGACCCGACGGAACGAGATCCGGAAGCGATGCGAGAGCTGTGCGACTATTATCTTGATTCATTTGAAAATGCGGAGGAAGTATTGAATGTATAAGGTTTTAACGATTGCCGGTTCCGATTGCAGCGGCGGAGCTGGCATACAGGCGGACATAAAGACCATTACCGCGCATAATATGTATGCGATGAGTGCGATCACTGCGCTGACGGCGCAGAATACGACGGGAGTATTCGGTGTGCTTGAGGCTTCGCCGGATTTTGTCGCGGCTCAGCTTGATGCGATCTTTAACGATATTTTTCCGGATGCAGTAAAGATCGGTATGGTCGCAAATCCGGCGATAATAAAAGTAATTGCCGAAAAGCTTTTGCAGTATAAGGCGAAGAACATAGTAATAGATCCGGTCATGGTATCAACATCCGGCTCTAAGCTTATAAGCGATGACGCTGTGGACGCGCTTAAGGAATTGCTTCTTCCGATCGGTGATATAATCACACCGAATATTCCTGAAAGTGAAGTGTTGAGCGGACTTACAATTAAAGATCGCAACGATATGGAGATAGCGGCGAACACGATAAAAGGCGGCATCGGTGGTGCTGTACTTGTGAAGGGCGGTCATCTCGTCAGCGACGCGACCGATTATTTGCTTACTGAAGACGGCGGTCGATGGTTCTCGGCAAAGCGGATCAATACCACCAATACACATGGTACCGGCTGTACATTGTCGTCTGCAATAGCTTGCGGACTGGCTGCGGGCAAGTCGCTGTTCGACGCGATCGGAGACGCTAAAGAATATCTTGTTGCCGCTATGTCAACGGGACTTGATCTCGGAAACGGAAGCGGACCGCTGAATCATATGGCGAGGTTTCCGAAAGATTTAGCTTAAAATGAAAAAGAAACGAAGTATTTATATCGTTTTGTCCCTCGCGCTGTTTGTCTTGGAGCTTTGTATTGCACTGTTTGTGCGTGACAGATTTATTCGACCGTACGGTGGAGATATTTTGGTAACACTTCTGCTGTGCTGTATCGTAAATTCAATAACGGTCGATCGGTTTAGGCCTTTGCCTTTTGCTGTTTTTGCTTTTTCCGTTTGCGTTGAGATCGGTCAATATTTTAATTATGCAGAGCTGCTTAGATTGTCAAAATATAAAGTATTTCGTGTGCTTCTCGGTTCTTCTTTTTCGGTAGCGGATATATTTTGTTATGCCGCCGGTTGTATATTGTTCGTGATCGTCAGTACCTTGATTGCAAAGGTGACGAAAGCAAAATAAAAATAACTTGTCATCTGTATTTGATGACAAGTTATTTTTTTATGAAGCTGTGTTGAAACCCGAATCCTGTCTTTGTGCCATGACAAGACGCCAATAAAAGCCTTTCTTTTCAAGAAGTTCCGTGTGAGTTCCGATCTCAACGAGTTTGCCGTGATCAAGAACTATCAAACGATCGGCGTTTCGGAGCGTCGAAAGTCTGTGTGCGATTGCGAATGTAGTTCTGTTCTTGGTTAGCTTATTGATTGCATCCTGGATGAGCTTTTCGCTTTCTGTATCAAGCGCGGCTGTAGCTTCGTCGAGTATCAGCATATGCGGATCGTGGATCAGCGCTCGAGCGATTGCCACGCGCTGTCTTTCTCCGCCGGACAGGGAATATCCTTTTTCGCCTATGATAGTATTGTAGCCCTCGGGCAAGCTTACTATGAAGTCGTGCGCATTGGCAAGTCTTGCGGCGGCTATGACCTCTTCATCTGTTGCGTGCGGCTTTGAATATCTGATGTTATCTCTTATCGAGCCGGAAAACAAATGTGTTTCCTGCAAAACTATTCCGATTTGCGAGCGGAGTGCGTTTTGCGATATATCGCGTATGTTAACGTCGTCTATGATGATCTCGCCTTCGAGAACGTCGTATAGTCTCATAAGCAGGTTGATAAGCGTTGATTTTCCGGAGCCTGAGTGACCGACGATGCCGATCATTTCACCCCGCTTTACAGAGAAGGATATATTCTCCAAAACGGGATCGTAGCTTTCATAGCCGAAGCTTACGTTACGGAATTCCACGTCGCCTTCTATCGAAATATCTACCGGTAGTGCAATATCCGCAATCTCCGGTTCCTCCTCAACGATCTCCATGACTTTCGTAAGCGATGTCATAAATTGCGAAAAGACCCTTGGGAGCGATGTCAGCTGCATTAATGGTGAATATACGATCGTTGTATACGAATTGATCTGCTGAAGCTGACCGTAACTCCATGCACCGTTAAACAGGAGTATGTTTCCGTAATACAGGATGATATACTGACCTATATAAATAAGGAACGAGAGTAGCGGAAAGAACGTATCGAAAAAGCGGTGATCGGATTCGTGACGCTCGGTAACGCGTTGCTGAGCTTCCTTAAAACGCGATATCTCTCTTTCTTCGCTTCCGAATGTCTTTACGACTCGTATGCCGTTTAGCGTGTCTTGCAGAAGCCTGTTGACGCAGTGTATACGCATCCATGTTTTCATGTTGCGATAACGCATTACATCTTTGAATTTGAATGCCAAAAATACAACGAACGGTATTGGAATGAAAATAAACAGAGTGGCAAGCGGGGCGATGCAAGTGACGACAACGAACGCAACCAAAAACGAGAATGCCTGCGTGAACAGCGTCGGTAGCTGATTTGTGATGAAATCCTGAACAATGGTAACGTCGCTTGATATTCTGCCCATCAGGTCGCCGGTAGATTTCTTGTTAATAGACGATATCGAAAGCATTTCGATTTTTTCGTAGAGCAGTGTGCGAAGCATCAGCGTAAATCTGTTTCCGGAGATGGCGCTGAGACGCGATTGAACTACGCTTACCGCACGCTGAAACAGGTCTATCGAAACGATAGCCGCGACGATCGCTATAAATGCCGATATTTTATCGGAGTGCTCGGATATCGGGTATATGGCGGAATTTGTGATGAAATCGTTGATCGCAACTTTTTCTATGGCGGGGATCAAGAACTGAAAAATAACCGATATTATCGCAACGATAAACGGAAATGCGATCATAAAACGAAGACCGCGCGTGAGATTCCACAGCTTTATGTACACATCCTTTTTCTTGCGGCAAAACGGACAGGTCTTTGTGCCGCGAAGATAGGGGCGTGAGCAGATCGGGCAAAAATGTTCTTCCTCGCTGTTGGTTATCGCAGGTCCGGGATCAGCATTTTTCGCCGCGCGCTCCGCAAGGATCTCGCAAGCCTTTACGAGAACGGCATAACGCGGACGGTTTCTTCCGAATACAAATCGACATATCAGCGTTGAAGCACCGTTGAATTTTGCCGTAAACGCGCAGTTACCGTAAAAGACGTCTGCCGCAAAATCGGAACCTTTGGCAAGCTCGAATTTTCCTACGATATTTCCTTCGATCAAGCAGTAGATAAATTTGTCGGTGACAGCAGTGTAGCCGTCGACAAATTTATCCTCGTATATGTTGAAGGGAATACAGTACATCAGCTTTTCGCCGGGAGCTTTGCTTTCCTCTAACGCTTCGCAGTTGGTTTTTGAAAGCTCGTACATTAATTTCACGGATACGACCTCCGATCTTACATATATACGTCGATGCGCCGAGCGCTTGC
>CAYXNQ010000070.1:0-7522 GCA_964466545.1 uncultured Lachnospiraceae bacterium
GCGCCGACGCTTGTCGTTCACTCAGAAAGCGGATACACAAAATTTGCAGGCGTTGCCGAGATCAAAAACGGCATTTCGTCGCTCGTAAAATGATCGAAGCGCTATGAAGGATATAATCATAATAGGCTCCGGTCCCGCGGGACTTACAGCCGCAATTTACGCGCTCCGTGCTAATAAATCCGTTTTAGTCATCGAAAAAGCAGGTTTCGGCGGACAGATTCTTCAATCGCCGAAGATTGAAAATTATCCGGCAGTTCCGGAGATATCCGGCGCAGAACTTGCGGACAAAATGGTCGAGCAGGTCATCTCGCTCGGCGGAGAATTTGAATTTGCCGAAGTCTCCGGCATTACCGATGCAGAACACCACAAAACAGTTCACACAGATTCCGGAGATTTTGACGCGAAAGCGGTAATAATCGCAATAGGCGTCAAGCACCGTAAGCTCGGTCTTGAAATGGAAGATACGCTCACGGGTCACGGCATTTCGTACTGCGCTGTATGCGACGGCGCGTTTGCCAAGGACAGCGAATGTGTTATGGTCGGCGGCGGAAATTCGGCGTTGCAAGAAGCTTTGTTGCTTGCCGATACGGTAAAGCATCTTACTATAGTACAAAATCTCCCGACCTTCACCGGAGAAAGCCGCCTGAGTGAAAAGCTTCTGAAGCTTCCGAATGTCGACGTTGTATTCAACACGGTAGTTACAAAGCTTATTCCGGATCACAACGGAGAGCTTGCCAGAATAATCACAAAAAATACGGTAAGCGGAATCGAGCAAAGCATAAACTGCACCAATATGTTCATTGCAATCGGGCTTGAGCCGCAAAACGATGCGTTCTCTGCTCTGCTTACGCTGAATCGGTACGGATATTTCGAGTGCGACGAGGACTGCGCAACAGACGTCAAAGGAATATTTGTTGCCGGTGACTGCCGCTCGAAAAAAGTCAGACAGATTGCCACCGCTGTTTCCGACGGCGCTATCGCCGCGCTGTCAGCCATTAAATATTTAGATTAAAAAAAGAGCCGATACAGTTTATACTGCGTCGGCTCTTTTCAATTATTCAAAACAGATTTTATAATGTTTGCACTCTGAACTCCGCAAGCCTCTTTTCCAGCATCCGAAAGATGTAGCCTATCCTCACAAACGTATCTCTCCGGCGCACACGAAAGCAATCCGCCGAGATCATTGATCACGACTCCGCGCGCTCTCAAAATCGGTGCTACCGCCCTATTATATGCGTCAATATCGCTGTGGAGCACACGGCGCGCCAGTGATAGATCATCGCTCTGAAGAACGGGCGTAGTCGTTGCGAAGATCACCGTAGCGTTCGGGCAGTAATAAGACATTTCCTCGCGTATGCGGCACATATCGGCGAGATACTCGGAAAGCGGCGTCAGCGGCTCGGCATTCGGGGTAAATCTCATGCAATCCCAAATACCGTTATTCCACTGAATAACATCCGCATCTTTATGCGGAGCCAGTATCTCTCCGAGATATGCCAAAGTATATTTTGCAAATCGGTTATTATCCGCCGTATAGAATACTTCCGCAATGCCTCTCAGCTCGCGCGTAACAACGTGTTGATAATTTAATCTTATCGAATCGCCTATTAGCACTGCCTTTTTCATGTAAATATTCCGCCTTTCGTGCTTTCCCGCAAAATACTGTCAAATGAAAAGCCATCCCTAAATTTTGAATATAATTTCGTAAAATTGCCGAGTTGCTATCGGTAGCGACGCGCTCTGCGGGCATTGCTCCTCGACGGCTTGCTGTGCGCGTCGTAAATCTTTGCCCCGACCGCTCCGCCTACTATCGCGAAGATCGGCACAAGCGCGTACAAAATAACGGCCTGCCATATTGCAACGTTAAGCTGACCGCCGCGTGCCAGCGAAGAAAGCACGATCACGAGCAGATAGATTCCGCCACTAATCGCACCGGAAATGATCGGCGAAGAAAGCTTGTAGGTGCAAAACGCCCCGCCGACCGCGGCAGATATATACAGCGATATCATCGAAAACACGCCGATAAGCTTCTCCGGTTCCCCGCTTTTGTATGCTATAAATGAAAAAACAAACATAAGCGCGAGCAATGACGCAAGCGACAGCGCAAGTGATTGAAGAAAAATCGCCGCGGCACTGTGCTTCGGCGATCCTTCGTTTGCCTCTACCGGCAAATTTTTATGTGTTGACATACCATCATGCCTCCCGTAATCGTATTGATACAATATATTACGAAAAGCAAAAATTATGACATCGTTGCGCGCTTAATCCTGAGCGTCTTCGGCATGAACGTCTACGTTACGAACTGCAGACTTCAAAATGCGGATTTTCGTCTTATCACCGCTTGTTTCGAGAACAAGAGTTTCTTCCTTGATGGAAACGATCTTGCCGATGATGCCGCCAATAGTCGTTATCTCGTCACCGACTACAAGGTTATTACGCATCGAGTTTGTCTCTTTCTCCTGCTTTTTCTGCGGGCGATACATAAAGAAGTAGAATATTGCTACCATCGCGACGATCATAATGATCGTTGAGATCAATCCGCTTGTAGATGTTCCGCTTCCGCTACCTGAGCTTGCGGCTTCGTCAAGAAAAAGTGAAAATGTATTCATTATTTCTTATCCCTTTCCAAAAATGTTACATCAATGATTATATCCCATTGGCGAGTAAAATACAATAGCTCACCGAGATTATTCATAATTAATTTACCGACTTTGCAGCTGCAGTAAGCGTATTTTCCAGTAGCATCGTGATCGTCATGGGACCGACGCCTCCCGGCACCGGAGTAATGTACGACGCCACCTTAGATACCTCGTCAAAATCAACGTCGCCCGTAAGCTTGCCGTCAGCTCGCCTGTTCATTCCGACGTCTATAACGACCGCGCCTTCTTTGACCATATCGCCTTTAATAAAGTCGGCTTTACCGATTGCAACAACAAGTATATCCGCTCTGCGCGTTACTTCGCCGAGATCGCGCGTGCGCGAATGACATATTGTTACCGTTCCGTTCGCTTGCATCAAAAGCATTGCCTGCGGCTTGCCGACGATATTGCTTCTGCCGACAACAACGCACTCCTTACCGCTGACGGATATATTTTCATGCTCCAAAAGCTTCATAACGCCGGCGGGAGTACACGGCAAAAAGCTGTATTCGCCGGTCATGATCCTTCCGACATTCTCAAGATTAAATGCGTCCACGTCTTTTTCCGGCGGGATAGCGGCGATCACCGCATTTTCATCAAGATGAGCGGGGAGCGGAAGCTGTACGAGGATTCCGTGTATCTTTGAATCCGCCTTAAGCGCTTCTATCAACGCAAGAAGCTCCTCCATCGTTGTTGCTTCCGGCATTGCGTGCACCTCGGAGTACATACCGACCTCCTCGCACGCCTTCTTTTTATTTCTGACATATACCTGCGAAGCCGGATTCTCGCCTACTATCACAACGGCGAGTCCGGGCTTAAAGCCGTGCGCCGCTTCAAATTCCGCGGTTCTGCGTGCTATATCCTTGCGAGTCTCGGCGGCTATCGCCTTTCCGTCAATTATCTTTGCCAATATCAGTTACCGTACCTTTCAGATTGATATAAGACCTTATTATCAGTCGTCGCTTTCGGAATCTCCGGCGGCGGCGTGATCTCCTGCGCCCGAATCGTCTGTCGGCGCCGCATTATCCGTCGATGCTCCGTGAGGATCTGAGACAGCGACCGTATCTTCAAATACAGGCGTATATTTTTTATTTGACGCTGACGGCGTTACGTACCTGCGATGGAAGATCACAAGCATGACCGCGCCCGCAATAAAAGTTATCGCGGCGAGCGCCTGCGAAACTCTGAGAGAGCCGATATACAGGCTGTCCTGACGCAACCCCTCTATAAACATTCTGCCAAAGCCGTACCACGTGACGTACCAGAGGCACACCTGACCGTGATATTTTTTCTTATTGTAGAATATGGCTATCAGAATAAATCCGATCAAATTCCATAGAGATTCATAAAGAAAAGTGGGATGCACATATGTTTCGGTTATGATCGTATCTGAACCGGGAATCATGGAAAGCAGTCCCATTCTCCACGGAAGCGTAGTCTCCGCACCGTAGGCCTCCATATTCATGAAGTTTCCCCAACGACCGATAGATTGCGCAATAATAACGGACGAGGCAAGTATATCGAGTATTACGGGAAAACGTATCCTTTTGAATTTCGCCACAAAATACCCCGCGATTACACCGGCGATTACACCGCCGTATATAGCGAGACCGCCCTCTCGAATATTTATCATTTTGAGTAACGTCGCGCCCAAGCTGCCCCAGAAGCCTTTTCCGGTAACAATATACATATCAAGATTGAACAGTATATAATAGAGACGCGCGCCGATAACGCCGAATAATATCACAAACAAAGCGAGATCTATAAGATCGTCCGACTTTATTCCTTCGTGCTTTGCACGGAACGAGCCGTTGATATATGCGACTATCATTCCGACCGCAATCAGCACACCATACCAAACGATATCATATCCGAATACCGAAAATGCTACGGGATCGATCTTTATGGGAGAAATTCCGAGTCCGGGGAAAGAAACATATTCATCCATAATTTATCACTCTGAATATAAACGCTCAGTCTTCGTCGCAGTTTTCCCAGTTATGGTATATTTCCGCAACGTCATCGTTATCCTCAAGATGCTCGATCAGGAGGCGCATATGCTTGATATCGTCTTCGCTTTCAAGCGTAACATATGTGGACGGTATCTTATCCTTTTCAGCGCTTTCGATAACATATTTTTTGCTTTCAAGTTCATCACGCACCGCGTAAAGATCGTCCGGCTCGGTGTAGATCTCAAAATATCCGTCGCCAGCCTGGAAATCGGACGCACCGGATTCAAGAGCAAGCTCCATAAGTTCGTCTTCGTTTATGTCGCCGTCCTCGTTATTGATCACAATAACACCCTTATCCTCGAACAAAAAGCCTACGCAACCGGTAGTTCCGAGATTACCGCCGAATTTATCAAAATAATGGCGCAAGTCGGAGGCGGTTCTGTTACGGTTATCGGTAGTTGTCTGAACGATTACCGCAACGCCGGACGGACCGTAGCCCTCGTAATACAGCTCCTCGTAATTTGCCGCTCCGTCGCCGCTCGCTTTTTTGATCGTGCGTTCGATATTGTCGTTAGGAACATTGTTTGCTTTTGCTTTAGCTATAAGGTCGCGAAGCTTGCTGTTGCTTGCCGGATCCGCTCCGCCTTCGCGAACAGCGATAGACATTTCCTTACCTATCTTCGTAAATATCTTCGCTTTTTGAGCGTCGGTCTTTTCTTTCTTATGCTTGATATTATTCCATTTGCTATGTCCGGACATGATTAATTCCTCTTTTATAATTAAAATTAAATTCTTTCGGGAGTTTTTATGCAGATCAAATGAAGTGCATTTCCGAGCGCCGTGCGCGTTGCCGCAGTAAGTCTGAGGCGAGTATTCTTCACGGCGGGATCGTCAGTTAATATTACGCAATTGTGATAGAAGCGATTATACGCAGTCGCAAGCTCGATCGCATAGCGAGTTATGAGCGACGGCTCGTAATCCTTTATTGCAGCCGCGACGCGCTCCGGGAATCTGGAGATAGTGCCAAGAAGCTCCTTCTCCTCCGCAGTCGTAATAACCGCCGGAATTGACATATCCGGCTCCGCCTTTTCAAGCACGCTACAGGTACGCGCGAACGTGTACTGTGCGTAAGGTCCGGTATTACCTTCAAACGAAAGCGCATTTTCCATTATAAAGTTCGTATCCTTTATGCGTCCGTTATATAGATAATGGAATACGACCGCGCCTACGCCGACAGCCTCGGCAACCTCATCCTTGTTTTCAAGATTGGGGCTTTTTTCATTGATTATCGCCTTGACCTTATCTATTGCAAGTCCGAACAGATCCTTCAAAAGAACGACGTTTCCGGTTCTCGTTGCAAGCTTTGAGCCGTTGATGCTGACGGTTCCGTACGGAACATGGACGAGCTGATCTACCCAATCATAGCCCATCAGCTCCATGACCTTGAACCACTGAGCGAAGTGAAGGCTTTGTCCGGCAGACGTAACGTATATACATTTATCGAAATTGAACGTATTCTTTCTGTATACCGCGGCGGAAATATCGCGTGAAGGATACAGCGACGCGCCGTCTTTTTTAAGTATCAGGCACGGCGGCATATTATATTCGGAAAGATCTACTATGGACGCGCCGTCATCGATCTTAAGCAATCCCTTTTCGCGCATGATCGCGATCTGGGCCGCCATTTTATCCGAGAAAAAGCTCTCGCCCATATAGTAATCGAAGGTGATGCCGAGCTGATCGTAAGTGATCTTATACTCCTTCAGGCTGATATCGAGGAACCACTTCCAAAGCGCAATGTTTTCGGGATCGTGTTCTTCGAGCTTCTTAAATTCAGCTCTCGCTTCATCGTTCAGAGACGGATCTTTTTCGGCTTCCTCATGGAATTTCACGTAAAGCTCAACAAGTCCGTCGCACCCCTTTTCCTCGACAAGCTCCTTGTTTCCCCAGCGTTTGAACGCAACGATCTGCTTTCCGTTCTGAGTTCCCCAATCGCCGAGGTGATTGATACCTATGCATTTATATCCGGCAAACTCGTGAAGCAGCTTTAGGCTGTGCCCTATGACCGTAGTTCCGAGGTGACCGATATGGAATGGCTTTGAGGTGTTCGGAGATGAATAATCGAGCACAACGGTTTTTCCGTTTCCGACGTTCGACGAACCGAAGCGCTCGCCCGCCGCCTCTATTTCCGGCAGAAGCTTTGTCGCATAATACTCCGGCTTTATCTTAAAATTCAGATAGCCGCCTGCCATTTCCACGGAAAAATCATTCGACGAGAGCTTTCCGATAAGGCTTTCGGCAATTTTCGGAGGAGCCATTCTCAACGTCTTGCTGAGCTTAAAGCACGGGAAAGCAAGATCGCCCATCTCCGGATCAGGCGGATACTCGAGCATCGAGATCACTTCATCGCCTGTAATTGAAGCGCCGATAGCCTTGGCAAGCTCAGCGGCGACTGTTTGCTTGATTGATGTCATAATTTGATCCTTTAATTTTTAATCTATTATCGGAAGCTGCGCATGATCTGAGTTGGCGAGCTTCTCATTTTGGCGGTCAAGGAGATTATGGATACGCTTGACCGGATTCAAAAGCGTGCTTATCGTTTCGTCTCTATTAAGAGTATCAATAATATACGCAACATACTTGCACATATTTACGTTAACATACCAATCGCGGCTCAACAGCTCGTCCGTATGATATGTGAGATTTGTGCTGAAGCAGTAAGTGAATATGCCGTCCTTATGCGCCTTATCGAACTTTTCAAGTCCGTTGCAGAAAAGACCGAACGTCGCGAACAGGAATATTCTTCTCGCGCCTTTATTCTTGAGCTGAGTCGAAACGTCAAGTATGGAATCTCCCGATGAGATCATATCATCAACTACGATAACGTCCTTGCCGCTGATATCCTGTCCGAGATATTCGTGTGCCTCAATG
>CAYXNQ010000071.1:0-7482 GCA_964466545.1 uncultured Lachnospiraceae bacterium
TCTCCTCAACGGTTATCTTATTGTATGGCTTGATCTCCGCATAAACGTGCTCCTCGCGCACCCTTCGTGCGATCAATTGATTGTATTGACCGCCGAAATCAAGAACAAGTATCTTGTCCACTTTAATATTTCCTTTGCCTCTCCGTAAGAATGAAGATCACTTTCTGACTATAATACTGTCACGCTCGGCGCCGACAGAAACATATGTTATCGGACACTCTATCTGCTTTTCGATATACATAACATAATCGCGAGCCTGCTTAGGCAGATCGCCCCACGAACGCACAGCGCTTATGTCACATTCCCAGCCATCGAAATATTCAATTACAGGCTTCGCATCGTCAAGCGCGCACGGAAACGGAAATGCGCCTGTCTTTACGCCATCCACGATGTATTCGGTGCAAACCGGAATCTTTTTCATATACGAAAGTACGTCTAACTTCGTAAGCGCGATCTCGGTGGCACGCTGTAATTGAACGCCATATCGCGTAGCGACGATATCAATAGGACCAACGCGCCTCGGACGTCCTGTTTTTGCGCCGTACTCGAAACCGTTTTTACGAAGTTCTTCCGCCTCATCGCCGAACATTTCACAAACAAACGGTCCTTCGCCGACACAGCTGGAATACGCTTTTACGACGCCTACGACGCTATCTAATTTCGCTCCCGGCAAACCGGAGCCTATTGGGGCATACGCCGCAAGCGTATTTGAAGACGTAGTGTACGGATATATTCCGAAATCTATATCACGAAGCGAGCCAAGCTGCGCTTCAAAAAGTATATTTTTGTTATCAGCCTCGACGTTACGCAAAAACGCTCCCGTATCGCAAATATACGGTTTGATCTTTTCGCAGTATGTAGATATCCATTCATCAAGCATGTCCATTGTATACGGGCGCGCCCCATACACACGCGTTAACGTCAGGTTTTTCCACTCAAGAAGATCGGCGAGATGTGCGCGAAGACGCGCGGGATAATACAATTCTCCCGCAAGAACTGTCTTCTTCTGAAATTTATCAGAATAAAACGGTGCAATGCCCTGCTTGGTAGAACCGTACTTTTTATCGGCAAGACGAGCTTCTTCAAGCGCGTCAAGCTCTCTGTGCCAAGGCAATAAAAGTGAAGCTCTATCGCTTATTTTCAGCTTTTTCGGAGATACCGTTACGCCGTTGTTCTCAACTTCTTTAATTTCATTATAGAGGCTTTCGGGGTCGAGAGCAACTCCGTTACCGAGTATATTGACAACTCCTTCTCTGAATATACCGGACGGCAAAAGATGAAGGGCGAATTTGCCGTATTCATTGATAACAGTATGACCGGCGTTTCCCCCGCCCTGATACCGCACAACCACATCGTAATTCTCCGTCAGCAGATCAACCATTCTGCCCTTGCCTTCATCGCCCCAATTGATTCCGACTATTGCACAATTTGACATAATATGACTCTCCTCTAAAATAATAAATTACTGCAAAAAATATAAAGCGTCTCGACCGCCGAAGGATCAAGACGCCTTTGATTTCGATTTTCAAAACGGCACGACGAAACGTGTGCCAAAAATAAGTCCGCACCTTGAATACGCCTTTGCCTTCGTGCTTTATTATATCGCCGAAATAGTTTTTTGTCAATATTATGATGCAAAAACAAATAACATTTTCAAAAAAATATTATACGGTTTACAAAAGACAGACGACAAGGCAACCACCGGTTCATTAACGCCTACATCAATACGCTGCGAAATTTATACCACGGCGCCGTATCGCTAATGATTTAGAGATATTCTTCTGCGATTTTCGATTGTGTTTCCGCGCTTATTTGATTATTTTATCGCTTAGCGCCAGTATCTTATCGCAGTATTTCTTTCTGCGGCCGGATAAGATAGCCTTAAAGATTGGATAATTCGCAATTGCCATCGCCATTCCCAACACTCCGACGAGTGTTCCTACAAGCATGGTATTTTCAATTCCTATATTATTTCCGATATCAGTCATGATAATGCTCATGCCGCTTCCCATAATTATCGCCGCTACACTGCCAAACACATACGCAAACACATTAGCGGGTCGTTTAACTTTTTTGTCAAGTGCTCTAAGCTCATCAAGCTCTGTACTCTGTTTTTCCATATACTGTGTGCGAATCTGCTATGCTATAAACTGCTGATCGTTTCTGTCCATTTTCTATACCTCTCTTTTCTTTGTGCAGTTATTATATCAAATGATTATTTGCAATATTTTTGAGAAATGTTTATGTTTTGTTAAACAAGAAAAAATCTCGCATATCCGGTGAGGAATATGCGAGATAGGTATAGCTAAGAGCAGCGTTATCAGAATTTTCTTCCGCCGCCGCCATGCGTAGATCCGGAAGATGATCTGTGCGTAGTGCTACCGCCGCCGGATGAAGTATTTTTCGGCTTAGGTGTACGAGAAACCGTATGATACAAAAACAGATCACGGCTCTCGGTTATATTAAGGCTGTCGCGCTTTATGTAGCTGTCAGCAGCCGGTTGGGAACGAACAGTCTTAAGCTTGCTTTTCATAGCACCTACAATCAACAGTGCAATTACAAAGCCGATACCAACGCTTAACGGTATCCAGATCAGCGAAAGCGGCTCGCGAGGTAGATTGTTACGGTCATACGGCTCTCCGCTTTTTGCCTGTGTAATAAAATCGTCCGCAAGCGAAATAAAGGTCTCAAACGCGCTTGCATAATCTTCATCGGACAAATACTGAACTATCTTATCTTCGATATAAGCGATACCTGCGTCGGTAAATGCAATTTTACCATATCCGCTGGTAGTGATATAGCAATCGCGATCCTCCATGTTTATGAGCAACAGGATTCCGTCGTTATTTTTGCCGAAGCCGAAACCGTTATAATCGTAATAATCGTCGGCATACGCCCTCGAAGAACGACCGTTTGTTGTTTCAACTGTCAGTATTACTACATCAAGCTGGTATCTCTCGCTGATCTCGTCAAGCTTTTCCGTAAGAGATAAAGCGTCCGCCTTATTGAGAAGCCCTGCATTATCCACAAGTCTTACTCGCGAATCGCCGTCTCCGGCAATTGCATACGTCGGCAACGCCAAACAAGCTATGATAAAAAGTGAACAAAACAGCGCAGTCAATTTATTTTTCATCGCGTTACCTCACAGCAATCCAGACAAATTCAAAATCCACGCAAGCGCATATACTGCGACGCTACACGCCGCGGTTAAACCGAGCGTCCACTTCAGCGCTGCCGAACGATCTACAGGCAGATCTCCGACGAACTTTCCCGTTTGACCGTTCATTGCAAAAGTATAATTTTTGCCGTTCCATGTAGTATTTAGAAGCCATACCGGATAAAGCGCATATTTTGCTTTGCCGTTATTAAGCTTGATACTGCTGTTTTCCGTCGTAACGCTCGAATATCCGTTTACGGTTCTTGCAAATTCATCTTCCGTAGAGCGCTTGACCCTCTCGTTTGCTCTTACAATACTGTCATCGGAGCTTACATCGTATTTATCCGCGAGATATCCCGCAAGATAGGCAGTTTGAAAGTCGACCGCATCAGAAAAATCGTACGGTTCAATTGATTCCATAAGATCGTCCGCAAGTTTTGACGAGCCGTCTACCGGAACGTTTTCGAATCCGATGCTTCCTCCGCGATGCAATGAATAATATCTTACCTCGGTGTAATTATAATTTCTGTCGCTCCAGAAGCGCATTTTTTTTGCGCGATATCGCACTCTCGCATTTACATCGGTATCAAAAAGCCAAAACGGAACGTATATTCCTTTGATCTCATCGATATGATTTTCGTCCTTGAATATTTTCGGCAAAAGCGGCTTTCCCGATAAATGCTTCATTAGTCCTTCCTTCGCCGCTTTTTTATCAAGCTTAAAGGGAATAACGTAATCCGGCTTCAAAGCTCCGGAAAGATGCCCCATCATTATAACGGGATTACTGCAAAACGGACACGAAGTTGCCACAGTATTTTCATCGCCGACGATCTCGCCGCCGCACGAATTACATATGTAAGTGCGAAGCCCCTCGGTTTCTCCGTCTTGCCAATCGCGCCCCGCAGAGCTTTCCCATTGCATCTCGTCGGCTTGATCGCCCTTTAACTGATCGTCATATTCCTTCAAGCTTTCAACTTCAAATTCCGTGTCGCAATAAGGACACTTCATTTTTTGAAGCTCGCTGTCAAAGGTTATCGCACCGCCGCAACACGGGCATTTATATTCCTGCATAGTTTGCATAAATTTCCTCCGGCTGTCTACACTACGCTCGTATCAATAGTTTTATGTGTCTCAGAGCTGAGCGTCGCGCGTTTTATATTTGATCGTCGGAATCGAATCTATCGCCACATTCAGGGCAGAACTTCGGCGGATTTTTTGGATCCTCAGGTTGCCAACCGCATTTATCACAACGGTAAAGCGGCGCTCCTGCCGGCTTCTTTTTTCCGCACTCATGGCAGAACTTCCCCGTATTTACGGTACCGCATTCACAACGCCAGCCGGTTTCCTGCGGCTTTGGCGCACCGCATTCCCCACAGAACTTTCCGCTTGCTTCAGCCCCGCACGCACACTTCCACGTTTCTTTTTCGGGAGACGTCGGCTGTGGAGCAGCCTGCTGGTTCTGCTGAACACCCATATTGTACAAATTTTGAGCAGAAGCAAAGCCGCCAGCACCGTTCATATTTCCCATTCCGCCGACCATGCCCATTCCCATGAAGCCAGTCATAGCGCCGGCAGAGTTTTGAGCGGCCGCTTGCATTGCGTCAGCCGTCGCGGTCGTCATTCTACCTGCCATCATAAACGGATTGGAGCCCATCGAAGCGGCGTCTTCCATCTCGTTTATCTTCTTCATATCTTCATCTGTCAGGGTTATCGGGTTAAGCGCGATCTTTTCGACGGAGATGCCTCTGTTTTCGATCCATTCGCGTTTTAACGCATCGTTCATCGCGGCCTTGAGATCGTTAGCTTTTGCGGGTATCTGCGCGGGACGAAGCTCTAATTCGGCAAGCGCCCCGAAAGCAGGCTGCAACGCGTCAATAAACTCGGTCTTGAGCTGATCGTCTATTTGATCGCGCGTAAATTCACTCGATACGTTTCCGCAAAGGCGTGTATAAAACAGAAGCGGATCCGAAATGATGTACGTGTAGATACCGTTACAGCGGACCTGCACCGTTCTGCTTATACCTATCCTTTTATTTACGACCTCAAACATAATCGGATTAGGCGTCCCGAATTTATTGTTGAGTATCTCTTTGGTATTAAAATAATATACTCGCTGGTCCTTACCGGTATCACCACCGTATGTAAAGCGCTTTCCTATAGTCTTAAACGTATCAATAAGCGACTGGCCGAATTTTCCCGAAAAGATGGACGGCTCTGTAGAGCTGTCGTATGTAAACTCGCCGGGCTCTGCGCACACCTCGACTATCTTACCCTGCTCGACTATTATCATGCACTGTCCGTCTGCAACCGCAATTCCCGAGCCGCTCGTGATTATATTGTCGCTTCCCTTTGTATTTGAGGAGCGTCCGCTTATCTTCTTTTGCCCCTTACGCATCAAAACATCATTCGGAAGCGATTCACAATAGAAAAATTCCTTCCACTGATCCGCAAGCGTGCTTCCAAGCGCTCCGATTCCGGCTTTAATAAGTCCCATAGCATTTCCCTTTCGCTTATACTAAATATATTTACGCATTACCGTTTTATAAAAACGACTGTTACATTTACATTATAATTTCTTTTTAGTATTTTCGCAATAGTGTGATAAAAAATTAATGAAAAATTTTCACGCTTGAAACTAAATATATGAACGACCGTTAATGCAAGCGTATTCTTTATACCGAAAGCGTATGCAATACCTGCTCTCCGTCACGGAACTGAAGCGAATATAGCTTACTGTAAATTCCGCCTTGGGCGAGAAGCTCGTCGTGCGTTCCGCGTTCCGTCACGGTACCATTAGTAATCACGGCAATCTCATCCGCGTTTCTTATCGTGGAAAGCCTGTGCGCAACTACAAGCGTTGTGCGTCCCTTGCACAACTCGTCAAGCGCCGCCTGTATCAAAACCTCTGTTGTATTATCGAGAGCGCTCGTCGCTTCGTCGAGAATTAGTATTGCCGGATCCTTCAAAAATACGCGCGCAATGCTGAGACGTTGTTTTTGACCGCCGGACAGCTTCACCCCGCGCTCGCCGATCTCGGTATCGTATCCGTGCGGTAATGTCATAATGTAATCATGAATGTTTGCGCGCCTTGCCGCTTCTTGCATCTCAGCCTCGGTTGCGCTTGGCTTTCCGTATAAGATATTATCTCTGATCGTTCCGGCAAACAGGAATACGTCCTGTTGCACGATTCCTATGTTACGTCGCAGTGAATCTATCGTAAAGGAACGGATATCGCAGCCGTCTATCGTAATACTGCCGGAAGCTTCAGGGAGCTTATAAAAATTAGGAAGCAAATGGCATAGCGTAGTCTTGCCGCCTCCGGACGGTCCGACAAGCGCAAGCTTAGAGCCTTTTTCTATACGCAGATTGACGTGCTCAAGCACCTCTTTATCAGCATCGTAGGAATAGCTGACGTCGCGAAACTCGATAAGTCCGCGGACATCTTTAAGCTCAATTGCACCTGGTTCCGAAGTTTCGGGTGCTTCATCCATGATTTCCGTAAATCTTCTAAATCCGCTGACTCCGTTCTGGAACTGTTCCATAAAGCTGATAAGTGTATTTATGGGATTGATAAACAGGCTGACTGAAACAACGAATGTAGAATAATCTCCGAAATCTATTCTACCGGAATACAAGAACAAACCGCCGGCAATCAAAATAAACACGTTAAACACATCAGTTACAAACGATGTAGAAGAATGAAATTTCGCCATCGCCTTGTATGCGTCCTTCGACGATTCTACAAACGAGTTGTCGCCGACCTTGAATTTCTTCATTTCAATATCCGAATTGGTATATGCTTTTGTCACTCTGATTCCTGATATACTGCTTTCGACGGCTGCGTTGATTATCGCATTACTCTTTCTTCTGTCCGCGAATGCATCGCGCATCGGCTTTCGATAACGGAGCGTAACAAACACCAATATCGGAACGCAGGCAAATATAATGAGCGTGAGTATCCAATCTATCGTCATAAGATACGCAAACGACAGCACTACCATGACCGAGCTGATAAGAAGATTTTCGGGGCCGTGATGTGCAAGCTCGCAAACCTCAAAAAGATCGCTTGTAATGCGCGTCATAATTTTTCCGGTCTCGTTGTTATCATAAAATCGGAACGGCAACTTTTGCAAATGCTCAAATAGGTCGCACCGCATCTGCGATTGCATTTTCACACCGATCATATGTCCGCAATACTGAACAAAATACCGGAGCAACATACGAATGAAATACAAAAGCAATACGATAGCACCCGCAACAATTATGGTCGTATACATCTTTTGCGGAATATATTCGTTAAGCATTTTATTCGTTACGATCGGATA
>CAYXNQ010000072.1:0-7465 GCA_964466545.1 uncultured Lachnospiraceae bacterium
TTTATGGTCGTTATCATATTAAAGGACGTAATATCGTTATTCGGATAAGCTAATGAATATCAACAGACGTGATTCAAAGACAGTAAAGATAGGAAAATTATATATCGGCGGCGGTGCTCCGGTGGCGATACAGTCTATGACAAATACCGCCGCGGATGATTTTGAAGCTACGCTTGCCCAGCTTCGACTTCTCAAGGCGAGCGGATGCGATATCATTAGGCTGGCGGTCCCGACTGAAGCCGCTGCCGAAATATTCACTCTCGCCAAAAAGTCGGATATAGATATTCCGCTCGTGGCTGATATACATTTTGATTACAAGATCGCGCTTGCCGCAGTTCGCTCCGGAGCGGATAAGATCCGCATAAATCCCGGTAATATCGGTGCGGAATGGAAGGTTGCGGAGGTCGTGAAAGCTTGCCGTGATGCCGGTATTCCGATAAGAATAGGCGTGAACGGCGGCTCGCTGGATACCGAAATGCGAAAAAAATTCGGTGCGGTCACGCCGGAAGCTCTTGTGGAAAGCGCACTCGCGCAGGCTGAAATGCTTGAGCGCTTCGGATTTTCGGATATCGTGCTTTCGATGAAGGCGTCAAGCGTTATGCATACTGTGGAAGCGAACAGAATTGCGGCAAAGACGTGTCGTTATCCGTTGCATCTCGGTGTAACGGAGGCGGGCGACGAGTATTCCGGCCTTGTTAAAAATTCTGCCGGAATAGGCGCTTTGCTTGCCGCCGGAATCGGAGATACTGTACGCGTTTCGCTGACTGCCCCGCCTGAGCGTGAGGTGGTCGCTGCAAAGGAGCTTCTCTCGGTGATGGGGCTTATCGACGGTGGAGTTGAGGTAGTGTCGTGCCCTACGTGCGGAAGGACCAAGATAGATCTCATAAAGCTTGCGTCGGAATTTAAGCACAGAGCCGCGGAGCTTGACACGCACGGACGTAAGCTCAAGGTAGCAGTGATGGGTTGCGTGGTGAACGGTCCGGGCGAGGCGCGAGACGCCGATATAGGAATCGCCGGCGGAGACGGCTTTGCCGTTTTGTTCAGGCACGGCGAGACGGTCGGACGTATCGAAGAAGAAAACGTGATCGAGGTTTTGCTTGACGAATGTAAAAAGCTACTCGAAATCGAATGTTAAAATTTACATAAAGCGGTTTTGACAATTTGTGAAAGGATGTCTGTAATGGCAAATGAAGCAAAACGTCGTAGCTTCAGTGAAATATTCTCTCGCTGTTTGGAAAAATCAAAGTGGCGGGAGATTTTTCTTACCTCCGGCCATGCTTCGCTCCGGGGAGATAAAGATAGATCGTGCTACGAGGTCAGAGTTGATCTTTCAAAGCATATACCCGCAAGCGAGCTTGCCGAGCTTGAAGCTGATATAATTAATGAATATCATCTGAACTATATTAAAATAATTCCGAAGTATCCGTCGGAGCTTTTTTCGCATAACGATCTGTCTGAAGTGATCGCGGAGGCGGGAAGGCGAGGAGCGGTCACAAACGGTTTTTTCAAAGATTATGAAACGAAGCTGGACGGAAAGCTCCTAACGGTTTCTATTCCGTTTACGCACGGCGGGCTTGACTTGCTTTCTATGGCTGACACCGAGAGACTGATCGGCGAGGTCATAAAGGATATGTACTCGCTTGAGCTTGATGTGAAGATAAACCAAAGCCTTGACTACAGAAAGCGTTTTGACGATTTTCTTCTTCAGCAGGAGGAATATCTGAAAAGCATGGCGAAGGAAAGCGCTGCCGCCTATGCCGCCTACGACTCGGCAAAAGCGACTCAGGACAGCGGATATTCCGGAAAAATGCGCGGCGGAAAAGCGCCGGTCTCTGAGCCTGCGGATCCGGACGCCCCTGTATTAAAGCGGGAGATTTCGTTGTTCGACTGCCCTGATACAGTGACGGTCGAGCCTGACGGCGTGATCTCGGTGGGAAAAATGAAGTTTGACGTGTCGTCTCCCGAAGCGGTATACGGCGGCGATATTGATATATCAAAGGCAGTGCCGATCAGAACATTGACAGAGCCGAAAAGAAATGTCGTTATTCTCGGAAGAATCGTGGATTTTGCCACAAAGGAATCCTTCCGCGGCGATAAAATGAAGATAACGATCACCGTTACGGACAACGACACGTCAATATACATAAAGGCGAATCTTGAAATGGGCGCAGCGGCGGAGCTTACCGAATTGTTGAAAAAAGGAATGGCGGTAGCCGCGTTCGGTTCGCTGAGACTTGATAATTACGATAACGAGCTTTATATGACCCTCGGAGCGCTCCAAAAGATAAAAAGAGTGCGCCGGCGCGACGCTTCAGAGGACAAGCGCGTCGAGCTTCATATGCATACCAATATGTCTCAGATGGACGCGCTTATAAAGCCTGCCGAGGTCGTACCGCTTGCGGCGTCGTGGGGGCATAAGGCTATCGCATTTACCGATCACGGCAATCTGCAATCGTTTCCGCTTGCCATGAAGGCGGCAAAAGGTCAGGATATAAAGATCATTTACGGGCTGGAAGCGTATTTTGTCGATGATACAGCGCGCGCCGCTTACGGAAGTTGCGATTATTCTTTTGACGATGAATTTGTTGTTTTCGATATTGAGACGACAGGATTATCCTCGCAAAATGACAGAATAACGGAAATCGGCGCTGTGCTCGTTAAGAGCGGCGAGGTACTCGCGCGTTATGACACATTTGTAAATCCCGAAATGCCGATACCTGAAAAAATAACCGAGCTGACATCAATAACCGACGAAATGGTTGCGGACGCTCCGAAGATCGACGTTGTGCTTCCTGAATTTTTGGAATTTGTCGGCGGCCGTATGCTTATCGCGCACAACGCGGATTTCGATACGAGCTTTATACGCCGCGCGGCAGACAGGCTCGGTATACCGTTTCCAAATTCGTATCTCGATACGGTTGCGATGTCGCGCTACGTAAATCCAGAGCTTTCAAAGCATAAGCTTGATGTGCTGGCAGATTATTTCAAGCTCCGCGATTTTAAGCATCACCGTGCGAACGAGGACGCCGAGATGCTGTCGATGATATTTTATAAGATGGTCGACAAGCTGCGCGAGGAAGGCGTTGCGAGCATAAGCGAAATGGTAAATACCATGAGCGGCAAATGCGATCCGTTAAAGCTTAGATGCTATCACCAGATAATTTTGGTAAAAAATCAGGTAGGACTTAAAAATCTCTATAAGCTCGTTTCCGATTCTTACCTTAAGTATTATAGAAAGTATCCACGCATACCTAAAACTCGCCTTGCGGAGCTTCGCGAGGGCTTGATAATCGGTTCTGCGTGCGAAGCGGGAGAGCTGTTTCAGGCGATACTTGAAAATAAGCCGGACGCGGAACTTGAGAGCATAGCGGACTTTTACGATTATCTTGAGATACAGCCGATATCCAATAATGAGTTTATGCTTGCATCGGGCAAGGCGAAGGATGTTGAGGAGCTTCAAAACTTCAATCGCCGGATCGTCGAGCTTGGCAAAAAGCTCAGAAAGCCCGTTGTCGCAACCTGTGACGCGCATTATATCGATCCCGAGGACGACATTTACAGAAAGATATTGCTTAGCGGAATGAAATTCGCGGACGGCGACCGCGATTCGCGACTGTATCTCAGGACCACGGACGAAATGCTTGACGAATTTATGTATCTCGGCGAGGAGACTGCGCGAGAGGTAGTCATCACAAATACAAATCTTATCGCTGATATGATCGAGCCGCTCAAGCCGATACCGGACGGAAACTATCCGCCGCATATTGACGGCGCAGAGGAGGAGCTGACTCAGAAGTGCCATGAGCTTGCGCATCAGCTCTACGGCGACGAGCTTCCCGTACAGGTTTCGAGCAGGCTTAATCGCGAGCTTGATTCGATTATCAAAAACGGCTTTGCCATAATGTATATAATCGCGCGAAAGCTCGTTGAAAATAGCGAAGAAAAGGGATATCAGGTGGGCTCGCGAGGCTCTGTCGGTTCTTCGTTTGCCGCGACAATGGCGGGAATTACAAAAGTAAATCCGCTTCCGCCGCATTACAGATGCAAAAAATGCCGGTATTCAGAGTTTGTCGAGGATGGAAGCGTGGCTTCCGGATTCGATCTGCCGCCTAAAAACTGCCCTGTCTGCGGCGAGCCGCTTGAACGCGACGGACACGATATACCGTTTGAGACGTTTCTTGGATTCTACGGAGACAAAACGCCCGATATAGATCTGAACTTTTCCGGCGACGTTCAGGCGGACGCGCATAAATTTACCGAGGTCTTGTTCGGTCAGGGAAAGGCGTTTAAGGCTGGAACGATAGGCACCTTGGCTTCAAAAACGGCGTTTGGATTTACACAGAAATATTTGGAGGGAAAGGGAATTTCGCTTCCGCGAGCCGAGGTCGACCGATTGATAGACGGCTGTGTGGGCGTTAAGCGAACTACGGGTCAGCATCCCGGAGGAATAATCGTTGTACCCGCGGAATACGAGGTGTACGATTTTACCCCAGTCCAGCATCCCGCGGATAATCCAAATTCCGATATAATTACGACGCACTTCCAGTTTGAGTATTTGCACGATACGATACTGAAGCTTGATATATTGGGGCACGTAATTCCGACGAAATACAAACGCCTCGAGGAATTTACCAATACCAATATTCTTGACGTGCCGCTTTCTGACCCGAAGATATATAAGCTGTTTACAAAGCCGGACGTTATGGGAGTGACGAGCGAAGAACTCGGAGGAATAGAAACGGGCACGCTTGGTCTGCCGGAGATGAATACGAAATTGACACGCGGAGTGCTTGTTGCGGCTCAACCGAAGAATTTCGCCGACCTTTTGCAGATATCCGGACTTACGCACGGAACGGGAGTTTGGAAGGGAAATGCGGACGAGCTTATAAAAAGCGGTGTTTGTACGATATCCGACGTTATCGGTACGCGCGACGACATTATGCTGACGCTTATTCAGAAATACGGCGTTGAAAAAAGCAAGGCGTTCAAGATAATGGAATTTGTACGTAAAAACAAAAAAGGTCTCCCGATTCCTGAGGAGATGATAGAAACCATGAAGGCGTGCAACGTGCCGCAGTGGTATATGGATTCTCTCCAAAAGATCAGGTATATGTTCCCTAAAGCCCATGCCGCCGCATATGTAATTGACGCGCTCAGGCTCGGCTGGTACAAAATTTACTATCCGGTGGAATTTTACGCCGCGTATTTTACAGCCGCTCCCGACGGAATAGATTCGGAGATAATAACGGGAGGACGGGCGAGCATAAGCCGCAAGATACAGGAGCTTACCGCGGCGGGAGCCGATATATCGGCAAAGGACGACGATATTCTCGACGCGCTGCAGCTTGTAAACGAGTGCTGTGCGAGAGGGTATTCCTTCCTTCCCGTAAATTACGAAAAATCGCACGCATTTAAGTTTTTGCCTGAGAACGGTAAGATCAGATTGCCGTTTTCATCACTTCCCGGCCTTGGTGAAAATGCGGCAAAAAATCTAATGGCGGCGCGCGACAGCGGCGAAATATATTCGGTCGAGGATCTTAAGACGGAGGCAAAGCTGTCGAAATCCGTCATTGAGATACTTGAAAGAAATCACGTTTTAGACGGACTGTCAAAAACGAATCAGCTTTCGCTGTTTTGACCCGTAGCATACTAAAAAGCCCCTACAATGTCTGTAGTCAGACGTTGTAGGAGCTTTCTTTTTCTTACCGATTGTTTTCTTCCGTGGTTTTCTTTTTCCCGCGGTGGAATTTGAGCGCTGATGTTTCAAGCAGTATCAGAGCGAATATTATTGCAAATATTCCGGCAAATCCGATAGGCTGTATCTTTGCGTCGAACAGAATGCAGTCGAATATCAGCGCCATTACCGGCTCAAGAATACTCAGCATAGACGCGGTTGCCGCCGGCAAATATAACAGACCATAGGAATAAAGCGCAAAGGGGATTACCGTTGCCAGCATGACAAGTCCCGCCAAATTCAACCAAAAATCGACGTTTGTCGCAAGCGGGACGACCGCACCGATGTTTGAAAAGGGAAGTATTGCTATTGACGCAAATGCAAATGTATAAAAGGTTGTCGTAAGAACGTGATGCTTTTTCAGAGCGATAGAGGAGGCGATGGAGTAAACTCCGTAGCCGATTCCGGACAGGACTCCGCATATGATGCCGACGAGAGATACCTTGGTCTCACCGCCGAGAGATACGGCAGCGCAGCCGCCTACCGCGAGGCAAAGTGCGATTACTTTTTTTACTGTCAGCTTATCGTGAAAAAATATTGCCGAGATAATGGTTACCCAGACGGGAGATGTGTAGAGAAGAATAACGGCGACCGAGATAGAGTTCATACTCATGGAGAACATATAGAATATGTTAAACAGAAGGAACGTAAGTATTCCGGTGAATATGAACAGCGGGATATCGCTCAGCTTTATCTTCAAGAGAGAAGGCTTATACGCCAAAGTAGCGATCAAATACGCGAGAGCTGTAAAAAGCGCACGTAATGTGGTCAGCTGGAGAGGAGTTAAGCCCATCGCGTAAAGAGATTTTGCGAAGATTCCGAACGTGCCCCAAAATATCGCCGAAAGAATTACGGTGGCGGTTGCGACGGCGTTTTTGTTTTTCATAAGGTCATGACCTTTCAGTAGATAGATCGCGTATGCTGCTGCGATGATTTATTTATGTGAATTAGAGTCTGTGCGCCGATAGGGAATCAAACGTTAAATCTAAACACGACGATATCGCCATCGTGCATTACGTAATCCTTACCTTCCGAGCGAATGAGGCCGCGCTCGCGCGCTATTGCCATGGAAGTACATTCGATAAGTGCGTCGTATGAGATTACCTCGGCGCGAATGAAGCCGCGCTCGAAATCCGAATGTATCTTTCCGGCTGCCTGTGGAGCTTTTGTTCCGCGAGTGATCGTCCACGCTCTGACCTCCTTGGGTCCCGCGGTCAGAAAGCTTATATATCCGAGAAGGTCATAGCCTGCGCGTATCAGCTTGGAAAGACCGCCTTCCTTTATTCCGAGTTCAGACAGAAATTCGGCTTTTTCTTCGGGAGCAAGCTCTGCTATTTCCGCTTCGATCTCGGCACACACCGGAATAACACCGGAGCCTTCTTTCGCCGCCGCTTCCGCAACGCGTCTGTAATTTTCGCAGTCGTTTTCGTTTCCTGAGGCGTATTCCTCGGAGACGTTTGCAGCGTAGATCACCGGCTTCAGTGTGAGAAGATCGAGATCCTGCATATATTCGCGCTCGCTGTCGGTGTAAGAAAGCGATCTTGCGACTTCTCCCGCTTCAAGAGCCGCCATTATTTTGCGGTACAGCGTGAGTGCAGGTTCAAGCGATTTGTCGCCTTTCATAGCCTTAACGGTGCGATCTATTCGACGTTCGAGCATTTCCATATCCGAGAGAATAAGCTCCATATTTACGGTCTCAAGATCTCTGATAGGATCTACGCCGCCGTCAAC
>CAYXNQ010000073.1:0-7418 GCA_964466545.1 uncultured Lachnospiraceae bacterium
CTTCGTGCGCGGCGATCTGGAATACGCTGTCGCCGGAGGTATATACGATAAGCGCGCCGCTGTCGATGTGCTGTTTTCCGTAATCTATCAGCACGTCCGTGCCCGAATAAGGCTTATTGCATAGAACTTTGCGACCTGTTGTTTTTTCAAATTCGGATATTATGCTTTCCGGGAATCCGTTCGGGTATGTCGGCGGGGCAAGCTTTGATATCACTCCCGCAAGCTCGCGGTGACCGGTGATCGTGTCCTTACCTTGCGACAGCTCGGACATTCTTCCGTATGCGGCGATCGGCTCGGCGATCCTATCTCCGACGGTTACTCCATCGATATTAAACAGTCCGAGGCTTGATAGCGTAGGCATCGCCTGCGGCTTTGCCTTGAGCGCACTTTCGAGAGTATTTGCGCCGACGTCTGTTTTTCCCGCATTATAATACAGCGCAGAGTCGGGAGCCGCGCCGACGCCGAGGCTATCGGCGACTATCATGAAGATTCGTCTTGCGTTTTTGTTAAGCTTGAACTTTAAGGAGTTATCCATAATTACCTCGCGTAAATTTCCAAATATTTTGGGGTTACGTTTTTATGTTGGACGTTATATAATATTAGTATACATTGATCAAATTAAGCCGAGGCGCAACTCGGCGAGATCGGGGGAACGAAATGGAGGTTATAAAAATTGATCGTGCCAGATTAAAGCTGATGCTTAGCGCGGCGGATCTCGAAAAATACGAGCTTGACTGCGACGCGCTTGAGGCGAACGATGCGGCGGCTTGTCTGGCGCTCGGCGTTTTGCTTCGCGACGCAAAGCGGAAAGTCGGATCTACGGCGGATTTCAACAGGATCTCGGTGCGCATATTTCCATGTTTGAAGGGTGGTTGTGAGCTTTTTGTCACAGCGATTGAGGCGGGGGAAGAAAACGATGCATCGGTAAAGGCGGCTGTAGTGCGACGTCTGATTACATACAAATTCGGGACGCTCGACGCCTTGCTCGGATTTTGCGAATGTATCCGGCGCGGCGGCTATGCCGGAAAGAGCACGGCATATTATGATGAGAAAAAACGGAAGTATTATTTATGCTGCGAAGCGGAAAACATCGCGGCGGGAGAATTCGGGACAAAGCTCAGCGGAAACAAAGAGGCGTTTTTGCGCGAGCACTGTAAGCTGATCGCGGATAATGCGATCGAGGTACTGTCCGCTCTTGCGTGAATTTCAACTGTATCAAGACGGAAAAATCCCCCGCGGCAATATGCTGTATTGCGCAGGGGTGTTTGATTTTGTAATTATTTCAGCAGATCGTTGAAAAATACGATTTCCTCCGGCAGACGCATATTCAGCTTTTTTCTTGCAATCTCAATTATGTAGTCTTCGTTGAAAGGAGCGTTTAGGTGATTTTGAAGCTCGGCTAATTTTTCCTCAGCCTGAGTGATCTCGTTTTGAAGCTCGTTACGTTCGGCTTCGAGTGTATTTGCGTCGAACTGAAGCTTGATTATCAGGATAACAGCCGCGATCATAAAGATTGCGACGGTAGATTTGATGATTGCGTTGATTTTCACGATTGCGACGTCCTTTCATTTTTTATCTATCGGTTTGCTCCGAGCATACGGGGGAGGGCATTGATCACTTTTTTAGTGTGTTTTTTGCGGCGGTTTGCGCGTAGCTTCTCTGCTATAGGCAGCAAAGCGTGTTTTGCAAAGCATCTTGCGGGGAAAGTGAATAACCGCATGAATTTGGTAAAGGCGTGCCTGACAAGGATAGATGTGAGAACGAGATACGGCATTGTGAGACGCGAAAATAACACGCGATATACCGCAAAGCCGACGGCGAACGCTGCGATGAAATACCAACGCAGGCTCCCGTAGCTCACATGGAACAGAAATACGGCTCCGACTGCGGTAAGTGCGGCGAAATACAGAAGATCGAAGATCGAAATCAGTATCAGCCGTGCGACATTTTCGCGAGGGGCGCTTTCCTCTATCAATTTATGAAATCTGCTGTAGCGGCATATGGGATATGAGATCCTCAGGAGCGCGCGAACGAATCTCATAATATCATATGCAAGCGAGGCGGCGACACCGAAGATGAGGCAATACAGTGAAGCGATTGCCTGCATGAGCATATTTATTTCCAAGCCGTTCAGCCTCTTGAGAACATACCTTTTTTAGACGTGCGCGCCTTGAAGTAATACACGCCGCCGATCGTTCCGGTGATGTTGAGGCGCTTTTTTTCCGAATCAAATCCGTCGATCTTCAGCTCGTTGCCTTCGACTGCGATCTTTGAAGAATCAAGCGAGGCGACAAGCTCTGTTGAGTTAAACGAATCGACGTCGCAAACTCCGGTTATTTCGGCTGACTCCCGATTTAATATAAATACGCTTTGGCTTTCGTTTCCTTCGCCCATGAATATACCTTCGCTTTCTGCGGTGCGACCGCAAAATTATGCTGATACAGTATATTCAATGTGAGAGGTATATATTACCGACCGATCATTCAATCGTTGATGATCTCGTACATTGAAGCGGCTTCGTTTTTTAAGACGTGCTCTTTGATGGTCAAGACGCGGAGCTTCATAGTTTTTTCGCCAAACTTGATCTCGATGATGTCGCCTTCCTTTACATCGTAGGATGCTTTTGCGAGCTTCCCGTTGACGTAAACGTGATCTGTGTCGCAGGCGTCGTTTGCGACGGTGCGGCGTTTGATCACTCTTGAAACCTTGAGGTATTTATCTATACGCATAGCATTATCCTTTAATTTTATCTGTAAATCACAAATCAATTATACCACAGTTACCATGGTATTACAATCTGTTTTTTGAGATTTTTACCCAAAAATACTACGGTCTTATAAGCTTGAATTTCGTCAGCAGTCGCGCAATGGTCTCGCCCTTCGGCAACAGCAGGATATCGTCGCGTGTGACCGCTTTGGTTGCGAATATAAGCACAACATATATCACTCCGGCTACGGCGATGGCCGCAAATACAGAGACGGATGACGACAGGAAGCTGTTTGCAAGCGTATATACTCCAAGGGCGGAGGCGGCGCAGATCACTGCGGAAACGAGAGGACGCAGGAACACGTTTTTGAAGCTCGGAATAAGCTTTACGTATTTTGCGACGAAATAGAAATTACACAGCGTAACGGTGAGATAGCACGCAAACGTGCTGATCGGCGTTGCGGGCATACCGATATGTTTAATGAGAAGCAAATTCGTGATCACCTTGACTATCGCACCGATGAGCATGGAGATAAGCGGTTTGTTCTCGTGACCGTGCGCCTGCAATATCGCGTTGGTTACTGCGAGGAGGCAAACGAAGAAGGACGATGGCGCGAGCAGTCTGAGAAGCGGTGTTGCCATATCTGCCGAAGATGATCTGAAAAACAGATGAAGTATAGGGCCGGCAAGCGCTGACATTCCGAGTGCGCAGGGAGCGCCTATCATGACGGCAACTCGCAGGGAAGATTGCATTATAAGATTTGCGCGTTCTTTATTTTTTTGCTCAATCGCGACCGAAAGAAGCGGAATTATGGAATATCCTATCGGATAAACGAGTACGGGCGGAAGATTGAACATCGGTGTGGCGAGGGTGGTGTAGTTACCCCAGATTGTCGTTGCGGCTTCCTGCGTCATTCCTGCGCTTTGAAGAAGTCGTTGCACGAGTACGGTATCTATGAGATTCGTAAGGCTCATGACCGAGGAGCTTAATGAGATCGGTATAGCGATCTTTACGAGGCGTCCGAGTATTGCGGAGCGGGGCGCACATTCATACGATTCGCCCGTCACGTCGATATACTCGGCGTTATATTTCGATTCGTTGAAGGTCAGCTTGGCTATCGTCAGGAACATCATTCCGAGCGCGGCGCCGATCGTTAATCCTACAGCGGCGTATGCGGCGACGATATGCACGGCGTAATTCTGAGATATTGCGTACTGCGCCATGGCGATTCCGAGGACAAGCTTGCATACCGCCTCTATGAATTGCGATATGGCTGTTGGCGCCATTTGCTGATAGCCTTGAAAATATCCGCGAAGCGCGCTTGTTATGCAGATGAAGAACAGCGTCGGAGCTATCGCTATGATGCAAGCATATGTCGGTTCCGCTTTGATAAGAGCGGACATAGGCTTAGCGCCGATAAGCATTATAAGCGTGCCGACTATTCCGATTATGATGAATAGCGTGAGCGCGGTGCGAAATATCAGCTTTGCTTGCTTGAGCTTGCCGGCGGCGCGGCTTTCGGACAGCATTTTCGATACCGCTACCGGCAGGCCGGCTGTCGATATCATATACAGAAGCGTATATATCGTGTACGCCGAGGAATAGTATCCCATTCCCTCGTCGCCGACTATACGGTTCATCGGTAGCTTGAAAAGCAGACCGATCGCTTTTACTACGATATTCGTAAATGTAAGTATGAATACTCCGGAGAAAAACAGCTTTGTACTGTTTTTTATTTTTTTATTTTCGGGCGTTTTTTGGACGGAATTTCGATTTTTCACTTGCGGCCTCCGCTTAGATTATTAGTTTTTCTTCCGATAAATTCACGCAAAAGCGAGTTTTCCGGTATCAGCTCCTCATCAAGCGGATTAGGCAAGAGCGTCAAGAGCTTTTCCTTTATTTCAACCGCCGCGGCATAATGCGGGCTTGAACTGTCGGTTTCGTCGAGAAGCGACGGCAGCCGCTTTGCATACAGAAACATTTCGTAGGGGATAAGCGAGTTGATCCTGAAGTCTGTTTCGTCTGCGCGCGGGAGTATTGATCTGTCTTCGTTTTCTCTTACGCTGCTCCACTGAAAAAGCGTAAATTCACACGGAGACGATCTGAACAGTCTGTCGCGCAGAAGTCTGCGTATCAATCTTATCTCGAATTTTGAAAACTCGCATTTCGGCGCGACGATTGCGCTTTCCACATTGATAAAGACGCTGCTTTTTCCGAGAGGGTCTAAAAGCTCGGTTACCTCTTTATATACGGCTTGTATGCCTTCAAACAGGTAGATATCGTCTTCTCCGGGAGTATACGGCGTCAGGGCGCTTCTTATGCCCCTGTTGAAATCGAACGTGGGAAGGAGCGCGGTCTGTCCGCTTGCGAGCCGTGCTATACATTCTGCCAGATAATCGAGATCTATGGCGTTTACCGAATCGAGATCTTCCGTTTCACCTACAGCAAGTCGCTCGTTTTTTCTGCTTCGGAAAAAGTCGTCTATCGAAAGGACTTTTACGTGCTTTCCGTTTTTTTCGAGACCGTCTACGATATAATTTGCGGTAGTGGTCTTTCCGGAACAGCTCGGTCCGGCGAGCGTTATCACTTTTTTATGCGATGAAAGCAAAAATTCGAGTGCGGCCTTCAATGAATTTTGATAGGCGGTCTCGTTTTCGTATATCAGCTGTTTCAGCTCGTCTTCCGATTCCGGCGGGATGAGCTTTATCGTTTGCGTATCGTTATATTTCATTAAGCGCTCCGATCTTTGAGATTTAATCCGAAGCCTTGCGCGCGAGATATTCAAAGGGATACTTCGGCGCGGCTTCACGCTCGATCTTTACGCCATCTTGCGTTTGCGTGACGATCTTTGTGACCGAGGACGCACCTGCGGCGTAGATCGAATGTACTTCCTCCATCATGTAGATATTATAGAGACATTCGCGGTGCGGCAAGCACCAGCCGACGTTTTCGAGATTGCCGACGGTGTTTTTCTGCCGATACATATAATACGGAATATAACCGGCGCCGGTAAGGTGCGAATACGAAAATGCGGTATCCTTTACGGCGGTGAGCCCATCGCGATCGTATGAGCCGCCGTCGGCAAACCGAAGCTCAGCCGATTTTTTAACCGTAAAAGTATGCACGGTTATATTTTCCGGCCTGAGCGCGGCAATCTTTGTTACGCTGTTTTGAAAGCTGTCCACGCTTTCGCCGGGAAGCGCGGCGATCAGGTCAACATTGATATTCGGGATTCCGGAGGCTCTCGCCGTTTCGTATGCGCGGAAAAAATCCTTGGAGGTGTGCTTTCTTCCGAGAGAGTGCAAAATACTGTCGTTTAACGTTTGCGTGTTGACGCTGATGCGGTCTACGCCGTACTTTCGGCAAATGTAGAGCTTTTCTTCCGTGATCGTATCGGGGCGTCCCGCTTCAACGGTAAATTCAAGCGGTGTGACGCTACCAAGCTCGCGTTTTATCGCCGATAGCAATATCTCAAGCTGCGCGGCTGTAAGCACGGTCGGGGTGCCGCCTCCGATATATACGGTGCGCACGCTCTTGCCGTCGCGCTGTATGCGGGCGAACAGTCGGCGTATATCCTCGCAGAGAACGCTCAGGTATTCTGGAATAAGCGAGAGCAGGCGCGGGGTCGAATACGACACGAACGAGCAATAAGCGCATTTAGACGGGCAAAACGGGATCGCAACATATACGCTGCAAGCGTCGGCGGTATTACCCGTGATATACGGAAGCTCCGTTTTTGCTACGCTCAGCGCGAGACGCGCCTTATCTTGATTTACGAGGTAGTCGTCGGTGAGCCATTTTACGCACGCTTCATCGCTTTCGCCGCTCTGAAGCTTTGCGGATACCAATTTCGACGGGCGTATTCCGGTAAGCATACCCCACGGCGGAGTAAAATCAAGAAGCTTTCCCGCCGCCGAAAGAAATGCTTTCCCGACAGCCATTCTGCGCGTTCCCTCGGATATCGGGGCGGTGACGTCGGCTTTTGCGGAAGCAGACGCACCGCGAAACGCGATCGTTACCTCTGCGCTTGCGCCGGTCTCCGAATCTCTGACGAGTACGTTCGCTTCCGGAGTATTGTAATCGGGCTGTTCGCCTTCCGGAAATTTTGCACCCGGAAAATAAAGCAGGCACAGCGTTTGTATAAAATATGCGGAGATGTCTCCGTCAATGCGTATTATCATAATTTTTCCGATTCCATGACGATCGTTACGGGACCGTCGTTGCACAATGCGATCTTCATATCCGCACCGAATACACCTCTGCCGGTCTTGAGAGCTGTGATAGCCTCAAGCTTGTCAGAAAAGTATTCGTAAAGCGGCTTTGCTTCGGCGGGAGGTGCGGCGTTGAAATAATCCGGTCGGTTGCCTTTTTTATACGAGGCAAGAAGTGTGAAGTTCGACACGATTGCAAGCTCACCGCCCACGTCCGTGACCGAACGATTCATTTTTCCGTTTTCGTCCTCGAATATTCTCAGCTTGGCGATCTTTTCCGCCATTTTATCGGCGTCAGCGGTTGTATCGCCGCTTTTTATGCCGACGAGGAGCAAGAGGCCTGCGCCGATCTCCGAGACGCACGCTCCGTCGATCTTTATATTACAGCTTAGCACGCGCTGTATAACTACTGTCATTTACGGTGGATCCTTTCTTGACTTTGCTTACGATTCCGATTTTGCAATAGTCGGACGTGTGATGTTGATAACTCCGCGAACGTT
>CAYXNQ010000074.1:0-7375 GCA_964466545.1 uncultured Lachnospiraceae bacterium
TATATATTTCTCAAAAAACAGTTAAAAATTATTGTAAATTTTTTTGCACGGTGAGATCGATTATTAAATTGATGTCGTCCGGCTGTACTTTTGCCTCATGTGCCGCTTTGTTGCGACGTATCGCGCCGCACTTCTGACATTTATGCACGATCACATATCCGTGCTTCGGGTCGATTTCCGCGAATATCGGCTTTAAGAGACCGCCGCAATCCGAGGCTCTGTCTCCTGGGTTGTCGTCCACGTGCAACGAGTAGAGGCACCTCGGACAGTGATTTCTTGAGGTGTAGCCGAGAGGCTTTACTTCGAGACCGCAATTTTTGCAGATAAAGCTCTCGTCCTTTTTCGTAAATCTTTTTACTTCCATTGGTCAGTCGAGGTAGCCGAGCCTATACAGGAGTTCGGCAATCAGAACGGCACCGCCGGCAGCACCGCGAAGCGTGTTGTGCGACAGGCCGACGAATTTGTAGTCAAAGAGAGCGTCCTCGCGAAGCCTTCCGACGCTGACGCCCATGCCGCCGTAAATATCTCTGTCAAGTGCAGCTTGCGGTCTGTTCGGCTCGTCGAAATATGTTATGAATTGCTTCGGCGCGTGCGGAAGCTCAAGCTTCTGCGGCGCTCCGCGGAAATTCTTCCAGTCTTCGATGATCTGCTCGATCGTTGGCTTGTTTTCAAACGTAACGAACACTGCGGCGGTGTGACCGTCTGATACCGGAACGCGAATACATTGAGTCGTGATCAGCGGAGATACGGCATTTACTATAGTGCCGTCCTTGACATCGCCCCATATTTTCAAAGGCTCTTTTTCGCTCTTTTCTTCCTCGCCTGCTATGTACGGGATAACATTGTCCGTCATTTCGGGCCATTCCTTGAAAGTTTTGCCGGCGCCGGATATAGCCTGATATGTTGTGGCAAGGACAGTTTTAATTCCGTATTTACGAAGCGGGGTGAGCGCCGGTACATAGCTTTGGACCGAGCAGTTCGGTTTTACAGCGATAAAGCCGCGCTTTGTGCCGAGCCTCTTTCTTTGGTCTGCTATTACAGCAAGATGCGATGGATTGATCTCCGGAATTACCATAGGGACGTCGGGAACGCCTCTTGCTGCGGAATTGTTTGAGATGACGGGAAGCTCTGCTTTGGCGTATGCTTCTTCAAGGGCGATGACCTCGCTTTTTTTCATATCGACGGCACAAAAAACAAAATCGCACGCGTTTTTTACGGCGGTTATATTTGCGGCGTCAATAACGGTCATGTTGCCGACGTTTTCGGGCATTTCCGAATTCATTTTCCATCTGCCGTTTACGGCTTCGGAATATTTTTTTCCTGCGCTGCGTGCGCTTGCGATTACTGCGGTGAGTTCAAAATACGGATGATCTTGAAGGAGAGTAATGAAGCGCTGACCTACCATTCCGGTAGCGCCGATAATTCCGGCTCTGAGTTTTTTCATGATTATATAACCATATCCTTTCCGGATTTTATTTTGCCGTTCGCCAAGGAGACTGCGGCTTGTTATTTCAAATGTGATTTTTCTAACAGTATAACATTTTAGGCGAGATATGTCAATGTTTTTTTCATTATATTACATGTTATTGGAAGGCTAAATCTCTTGATTTTTTCTTTGAAGCGTGATATAATATTCCTGTGACATAAATATATGCCGTGCGGAGAGTGTGTGAGCTTGTTTTTTGTGTTTGCGCTCGGCTCGGCGGTTGTACATTTCAGTCGTTTGCGATGTGAAACATCGTAAAAATATAAAAAATATGTAGGAGAATTTGTATGGCACGTTTTACATTACCGCGAGATCTTTATCACGGCAAGGGTGCGCTTGAAGCCTTAAAAACGCTTAAGGGCTCGCGCGCCATGGTATGCGTCGGCGGAGGCTCAATGAAGCGCTTCGGCTTTCTTGATAAGGTCGTTTCGTATTTGAAGGAAGCAGGCATGGAGGTAGAACTTTTTGAGGGAATCGAGCCCGATCCCTCTGTTGATACCGTTATGCGAGGCGCTGAGGCTATGGAAAAATTCCAGCCTGATTGGATAGTCGCTATAGGCGGCGGTTCACCGATCGACGCCGCAAAGGCAATGTGGATAAAGTATGAGCATCCGGAGATCACATTTGATCAGATGTGCGTCGTATTCGGTATTCCGGAGCTTCGCAAAAAAGCTCATTTCTGTGCTATTCCGTCGACCTCAGGAACCGCAACCGAGGTCACAGCTTTCTCGGTCATCACCGATTATAAGAAGGGAATCAAGTATCCGCTTGCCGACTTTGAGATCACGCCCGACGTTGCTATAGTTGATCCGGAGCTTGCCGAGACAATGCCGAAGAAGCTTACTGCTCACACCGGTATGGACGCAATGACACACGCAATCGAGGCGTACGTTTCAACGGCAAATTGTGACTTTACCGATCCTTTGGCAATATTTGCGATCAAGATGATCCAGCGCGATCTTATCGGCTCGTATAACGGCGATATGGATAAGCGTGCGTCTATGCATAACGCGCAGTGCCTTGCCGGAATGGCATTCTCCAATGCACTCCTCGGTATCGTTCACTCAATGGCGCATAAGACAGGAGCGGCGTTTGAGGATCTCGGTGCGCATATTATTCACGGCGCCGCAAACGCGATGTACTTGCCTAAGGTCATTGCATTCAATGCTAAGGACGAGACGGCGAAGAAACGCTATGGAGTTATCGCAGATTACATGGGACTTGATGGTGCAAATGACGATGAAAAGGTTGCAAGTCTTATATCGTATCTTCGCGGCATGAACGATCAATTGAACATACCGCAGTGCATCAAGCATTACGGTCTTGACAGCTTCCCATGCGAAGAAGGCTTCGTTCCCGAAAATATCTTCCTTGAAAGACTTCCCGAAATCGCTAAAAACGCAGTTGCGGACGCTTGCACCGGCTCCAATCCGCGCAAGATAACAGTGGCAGAAATGGAAAAGCTCCTGAAGTGCTGCTATTATGACACAGAGGTTGATTTTTAATAACGCATACGCCGTAAAATAATACGATGACGGTTGCCGTGCAAAGCGGTAGCCGTCATTTTTGAGGACAAAATATAATGTATAAAATCACAGAAAAGAAAGTGCTGAATCCGACAGTGATTCAGCTCAAGATTTACGCTCCGCTCGTTGCGGAAAAAGCAAAGCCCGGACAGTTCATAATTCTTCGCGTCGATGAAGAGGGAGAACGTATTCCTCTTACGGTAGCCGGATGCGACCGCGCTGAAGGAACGGTTAAGATAATTTTTCAAATAGCAGGCGCGACTACTGACAAGCTTTCTCGAAAGGAGGCGGGAGACAGCATCTCCGATTTTGTAGGTCCGCTCGGTACGCCGACGCATATTGACGGCATAAAAAAGGTTTGCGTGGTCGGCGGCGGAGTCGGTTGCGCGATAGCTATGCCGATTGCGCAGGCGCTTCACGAGCGCGGGGCGCACGTAACCTCGATCATCGGATTCAGAAATAAAGAGCTTTTGATTCTTGAAGATGAATTCAGAGCGTGCTCCGATGAACTGCATATCATGACCGATGACGGCTCGTACGGCGAACACGGAAACGTCACATTGCCGCTCAAGGCAATGCTCGAAGGCAATGAAAGCTTCGATATGGTCATCACGATAGGTCCGCTGATAATGATGAAATTTGTCGTGGAGGTTGCACGTCCTTTCGGGGTGCCGGTGACTGTATCTATGAATCCTATCATGATCGACGGTACGGGTATGTGCGGCGGGTGTCGTCTTACGCTGAATGTTGACGGAAAGAAAGTTACTAAATTTGCGTGCATTGACGGTCCGGATTTCAACGGATATCAGGTCGATTTTGACGAAGCCATGCAGCGCGGCAGAATGTATGCCGATTTTGAGCGGCACGCCCGTGAAGAAAATTGTAATTTGTTTAAGCGCGAGGTCGAAAGATAATCATGTCAAAAATCAATATGTCACTCGAACGTAATTGCATGCCTACGCAGGATCCGAAGGTCCGAGCGCATAATTTTAACGAGGTTGCTCTCGGATATTCCGAAGAAGCGGCAATCTCGGAAGCTAACCGTTGCCTGAACTGCAAAAATATGCCGTGCGTTTCCGGTTGTCCGGTAAATGTGCATATACCCGAATTTATCGCAAAGATCAGAGAGGGCGATTTTGAGGGAGCGTATAGCATAATTTCAGAATCATCATCGCTTCCCGCGGTATGCGGTAGAGTATGCCCGCAGGAGACGCAATGTGAATCAAAATGCGTTCGCGGTATAAAGGGAGAGTCTGTTGGAATAGGCAGGCTTGAGCGGTTTGTTGCTGATTGGCATAATCGTTTTTGTTCAGAGACTTCCGAGAAGCCCAAATCAAACGGTCATCGTGTTGCCGTTATCGGTTCAGGACCGTCCGGACTTACTTGTGCCGGAGATCTTGCGAAAAAAGGCTACGAGGTTACGGTCTACGAGGCGCTTCATACTCCCGGCGGAGTTTTAGTATACGGTATTCCCGAATTCAGACTGCCGAAATCAATAGTTGCTAAAGAAGTTGACGGTCTGCGAAAACTGGGAGTTAATATCGAAACAAATGTCGTTATCGGAAAAACGCTTACTGTTGACGAGCTGTTTGCTTCTGGATATGAAGCGGTATTTATAGGTTCCGGCGCCGGTCTGCCTAATTTCATGGGAATCCCCGGCGAAGCTCTCAACGGCGTTTATTCGGCAAATGAATTTCTCACGAGAAGTAATTTGATGAAGGCTTACCTTGATTCGTCATCTACTCCGATAATGAAGGGTGGAAAGGTGGCGGTAGTCGGCGGCGGTAACGTTGCGATGGATGCGGCGCGAACCGCGCTGAGACTCGGCGCTGAAAAAGTATATATCGTCTACCGACGTTCGATGCAGGAGCTTCCGGCTCGTCGCGAAGAAGTGGAGCACGCGCAGGAAGAAGGTATTGAATTTTTGCTTCTTACGAATCCGAAGGAAATTCTCGGATATCATAACGCCGAAAATCCGAGAGATGCAAAAAACGGATTTGTTATTGGTATGGTATGCGAAAAAATGGAGCTTGGCGAGCCGGACGAAAAGGGAAGGCGCAGACCTATCGTTATTCCTGGAAGCGATTTTTCGATCGATGTTGATACGGTCGTTATGTCGATCGGTACCTCTCCAAACCCGCTGATTAAATCCACGACCGACGGACTTGAGGTTAACAACAGAGGCGGTATCATCGTCAACGAGGATTGCCTGACCTCACGCCCGTTTGTGTACGCAGGCGGCGACGCAGTTACGGGTGCGGCTACGGTTATTTCTGCGATGGGGGCAGGAAAACGTGCTGCTGCCGCTATTGATAAAGCTATCTCCTGTGAATGAACTATGCTTCGCTGTTATTAATAAAGCTTTAGCTCGTTTTTTTGCGAAGCACGTCGAATATTTGTTGAAAAAATGATTTTTTTGCGAAAATCATATTGTATTATTCGCGTATTTGTGGTATCCTTATTATGTAGAGTTCTGCAATTAGCTTTAATTATTGATTGTGAAGCGGTGCGGAATAATGCAATTATAAATGTGACAAAAATTAAATTACATATTGTGAGGAAAAAGTATTATGCCGAAAATTACTGTTTGCATCGGAAGCTCCTGCCATCTCAAGGGATCGCGTCAGGTTATAGAACAGCTTCAAAAGTTGATTGCAGAACATAATGTTGAAGAAAAAGTAGAGCTTGAGGGAACATTCTGCATGGGAAGATGCCGCGAGGGCGTTTGCGTAACTGTTGATGACATTTTTCATTCGGTAACACCTGAAACAGTAAACGAGTTTTTTGAAAACGAGGTTCTTCCTAAAATTTAATTATGCTGTTTGTTCAGGTTTGCGTTGGCTCTTCTTGCCATCTAAAAGGCTCTCAGGATATTGTGGAGCTTCTTCAGGAGGCTATTGCCGAAAACGGACTCGAAGACGACGTTGTGCTTTCTGGTAGCTTTTGCATAGGGAAATGCAATCGCGTCGGAGTTACGGTGCAGGTTAACGACGATGTTCATGTCGGTATAACGCGCGACAATTTCAGAGAGTTCTTTTTGAAAAATATACTTGAAGTGATCAAAAACGAAGGAAAGTAACCGTTATGGCAAACTTCTTAACTCTGAAAAAATCAAATTGCAAAAACTGCTATAAATGCATACGCCATTGTCCTGTAAAGGCAATTCGTTTTTCCGGAAATCAGGCGCACATAATCGGAAACGAATGTATACTTTGCGGCAACTGCTTTGTTGTTTGTCCGCAAAATGCGAAAGAGATCGTAGACAGCACAGAGAAAGTGAGAGTCCTTTTGCAAAGCGGACTTCCTGTTGTGGTCAGCCTTGCGCCGTCATTTATCGCAAACTACGACGGTGCCGGAATTGAGGTAATGCGCAACGCTATCAAAAAGCTTGGCTTTTATGATGTTGAGGAAACCGCTATAGGCGCGACGATCATCAAAAGCGAATATGAGCGTATGCTTAGCGAGGAAGGCAGAGATATCATTATATCTTCTTGCTGTCACTCTGTCAATTTGCTGATACAAAAGTATTTTCCCGCGTCGCTTGAATATCTTGCCGATGTTATGTCGCCCATGCAAGCGCATTGTGCAGATATCAAAAAGAGGATACCCGGTGCGAAAACTGTTTTCATTGGTCCATGTATTGCAAAAAAAGACGAAGCGGATTATTACGAGGGCGTGGTTGACGCCGTGCTTACGTTTGACGAGCTTTCAAATTGGCTGAAAGCCGAGCACATAGAGCTTGAACACCAAATGGATCACGATCCGGACAGTCGTGCGCGGTTCTTCCCGACGACAGGCGGAATATTGAAAACTATGGCGCAAAACGCTGTGGGATATTCATACATTGCGATAGACGGCGTCGAGAACTGTATTTCTGCACTTCGCGATATTGAAAACGGCAAGATCCATAAATGCTTTATTGAAATGTCCGCATGCATCGGAAGCTGTATAGGCGGTCCTGTAATGGAGAAATATCACAGCACTTCTCAGGTAAAGGATTATATAACTGTTGCCGATTTTGCCGGCGAATACGATTTTAAGGTGGATCAACCGGCGCCGATGGAACTGAAAAAGCATTTCACGGCGATCGAACACAAGCTGGCAACGCCGTCCGATGCGGAGATAGCTATAGTTTTGCGGCAGATGGGAAAATTCAAGCCGTCGGACGAGCTGAATTGCGGTTCTTGCGGATATAATTCTTGCAGGGAAAAAGCTATCGCAATAATTCAAGGAAAAGCCGAGATATCAATGTGTCTCCCTTATCTCAAGGATAAAGCCGAGAGCTTTTCTGATATTATCGTCAAAAATACGCCGAACGGTCTTATTGTATTGAACGAGAATCTTGAGGTTCAGCAGATCAACG
>CAYXNQ010000075.1:0-7194 GCA_964466545.1 uncultured Lachnospiraceae bacterium
ACCGTGTCGATCGAGAGACCTCTTTGCTTCATCAGATACGTGACCGGCGCTCCGAGATCGAGAATGTAATGAAATCCCGCGTGCTCTATCAGAAGACTCGTGCAGTAGCGGTTAATTTCGGGGAAGCCATGACTTGTGCCTAAAAATGTTATCTTCATATGTGTTTCTAATAATTATATTTATTCAAATTTTTTCGTTCTTTAATAAAACGGACGACCATTACCAGCAGAACCGCCGAGGAAATGATTGCGACTGCCGCAATGATCACGCTTGCATCGCTCGTGGGCGGCGAAGACGGATCATCGGCAGAACTCTGATTCGGCTTTATGCCGTCGTCCTCTACGGCAGAAGTGGAATATGAATTGCTCGCGAAAACTCCGGACAGCTCGGCATAATCTACGCCGTTTACCAAAAGCACCTCCGAAAGCTCCACGGACATATTCCTGAGAGAAAATCCGACCGTTCCGCCTGTAACGATCATTATCTGATCGCGAACAAGCGTTTCGCTTACGCCGTCCGAGCTTACGGATATCTCGTTGACCGCGCCGTTTCTCACGGGAACGGTTACAGTAAATTCCGCTCCGGACGCGAGAGCATCGCGAAGCCGCTCCGACGGCGACGAGAAATCGTCAAAGCTTCCGTTTGCTCTGAGAATTATCTCAGCTCGGTTGCGCGGCTCGTTTCCCCAGCCGGAAATAAGTATCCCGCAATATCCGGATGCAACGGAAAGATCGGACATACGAAGCGTTGCGATCATCGTGTATGTATTCCCTTCCGTCTCGGCGGGAAGGAGCAGATATGATCTTACGTCGAAGCTTCCGTTGACCATAAGCTTACCACCGATATTTTTCGCATATGCGTCGGCGCAAGACAGCTCGCCGAAATACATTCCGGTAAGAAAGGCTCCCTTTGTATCCGCAAAGTTTTGGCGGTATAACACGTGCCCGGCCGGAAGCGAGGCTCGGTCGGCGGCGTATATCGGAAGGCTCAAGCCGAGACATAATACTACCGTCAAGATAATAACGAGAGTTGAGAATGCTCCGGTGTAAGTGCGTGGCTTCGGCATAGCGCCTTCCTCCTTTGTTCATTTTATATCTCTAAAATAAGTATATCAAACGTTGTCCGTCAAAGCAAGAAAAAATACGTATTTCGCGAAATTTTCTTATGATCTGCGTTTCGGTCACGAAATCACAGCCTGCGGAATTTTCCCGTCGGCGCAAGTCGTTTTTTGTACGACGCTATGACCGCATTGATCTCGTCTTTTGTCTCTGTCGTAAATATATATCGCTCCGAAGCGAGCTTAGCTTTTTTCAGCTTATCGGGAATATCCGCCGACCAGATCGGCACGGAATTGTATACTGCCGAAAAATAGTCGCCCTCGCTTATCAGCGGAAACCGTTCGCCGCGGCGATCCGTAAGACATCCGCTCTGCGCGATTCCGAGCGTGTCCGGCGAAATATACATAAGCGGGAGTCTACCGTAAACGACAGCCTCTCCGCGTAAGCGTATGTCTCGCATTGCGGCGAGCGGAAGCTCAGGCGAATATGTAAAGCCGTCGGCGCCAAGCTCTTTCAGATATTTCGCACTCGCGGAATTGAATACGTTCAGGCGCATGGAGGCGGTAAAACGCGCGTTTATCCCCGCCGATTTCATTGCGACAAGCTGTCCCGCCGTGTGAAATTCGATCGCGGGAGGGGAAAGCTCCTTAAGCCGCTGCAAAAGCGCGGGATAATCGTCATCAAGCAGATACGGCGGCAACGTAACGCAGTCGCCACGCATCGCTTCGTTTATCGGCAAATAGATCACGTCGAAATATCCGAGTGCACTTTTTGTGACCTGCTCGCGCTTCAAAAAGCTTGCGCTTTTCAATATCTCCGCCGGCAATTCCCGTGCGAATTCCGATTCCCGCGTATGCGGCGTCACGCCGAACAGATAAGATGTTCCGAAGCCGCCGATGCGGTCGTTATGCGTAAAATAAAAATCCGTAAAGCCCCGTTCGGGAAACGCCGATCTCAGCTCGGATATCTCCGTTTTCGTTGCCGCTCTGCCTTCATCCAAAAGCTTTCTGTAGATTTTTACCACAGTGCCGACATACGAGGAATTTTTCAATCTTCCCTCAAGCTTGAGTGAGCCGACGCCGGTATCAATTATTTCTGGTATATGACCGGCGAGGCACATATCTCGCATACTGAGCAGCGGCGCGGGAGCTTTATTTTTTGCAAGAGTATACGGAAGTCGGCACGGCTGAGCGCAATCGCCGCGGTTGCCGCTTCTTCCGCCCATCGCGAAAGATGCAAGGCACTGTCCGGACAGGGAGGCGCAGTGCGCCCCATGGACGAATATCTCAATATCTATCGGCGAAGCGGCTGTGAGCTTCTTTATCTGATCTCGCGACATTTCCCTTGCTGACACAAGGCGCGAAAAGCCGAGATCTTGCAGAGCTACGGCGTCGAAAGACGAATTTGCCGTAAACTGCGTGCTTCCGTGTAGCTCTATGTCGGGATATTTTTTGTGAATCAGGCGAGACAGTCCCGGATCCGATACGATAAACGCGTCGGCGCCTGCTTCTGACAGATCTTTTGCAAGCGCCAGCGCGTCGTCAAGCTCGATATCTTTGATCTTGGTATTGAGCGTAATGTAGCTTTTCGCTCCGCTCTTTTTGCAATCGTCAATAGCGCGCTTTATTGCTTCGGAAGAAAAATTATGCGCTCTCATTCGGCAATTGAAGGAATTTGCTCCGAAATACACGGCGTCCGCGCCGTTTTTTAAGGCGGCGGCAAGCGCTTCGGGAGAGCCTGCGGGGGCGAGAAGCTCAGGAAGCGAGTTATTTTTCATCGTTCGACGCGCGGAGAAGCGATTCTATCTGCTTTAGCTGATCTATGCGACGGCGACGTTCCGGCTCGGCGTCATTTTCGTCCTTAGTTTCTTCGTCGGGATTTTTGTAGCTTTCGGGCGTGGGAGCTTCTTCGGCGTCGTTTGCGTTTTCAGCGTTTTCCGATATTTCGTTCAGCTCCATTATAATTTGATCGTCCGATATCTTTTTCTTTTTCGGCTTTGCTTCAAGCTCGTTTATCATACCTTTAAGCTCGGTGTTTTCGTCACGGTAACGCTTGATATTGGCTTCGTACAGCGCGATCTGCGCTTCGAGGTTGTGTATCTGTTCTTCGAGCTTTTTCGCTTCCGAGCAATAATCGAGAGCGCAAAGGAGAGCCGCGTCTACCTTTGAACAGCGTTTATTGTGAACGGTCAGATCTCTTACGCGCTCGTCAAGCACCGCAGCCACAGCCTCAATGTGAGCTTTTTCTTCGTCCGATACTATTGTGAGCGGAAGCCCTGCGATTTCGATATTGAATTTTTCTTTCATTTCGTTGCGTCCTTTCGTTTGTTCGGCGGATGGCGAAGATCCGCGGCAAATTTAATATACGTTAAATTTTTGCATCTTGTATTTACAAATTTATATGATATAATTATAATACATATTATAGTATTTTGAAATAGATTTTTACAAAATTTTTTGTTTAATTGCTCGCGGAAAGGTCGGTTTTTGGCAAAATGGAAAACGCAGGCTCGTTTAAGCGTATAGTCGTAAAGATCGGTACGTCAACGCTGACATATGAAAACGGCAGACTCAATATCAGACGAATGGAATCGCTCGTGAGAGTTTTATCGGATATAAAAAATTCCGGTACCGAAGTCGTGCTCGTCTCAAGCGGCGCAGTATCCGCCGGCGCGTCACGGCTCGGACTTGAGATGCGCGCTCGAACGACAGAAGAAAAGCAGGCTCTCGCCGCAGTCGGTCAGGCGGAGATCATGCGAATGTACGAGAGAATGTTCGCGCAGTACGGTCATACAGTGGCGCAGATCCTTATGACGCGCGACGTAGTTGACGATCCGCACAGGCTTGAGCTGATAAAGGGAACCTTCAAAACGCTTTTCGGTCTCGGTTGCGTGCCGATAGTAAACGAAAACGACTCCGTCTCCTGCGAGGAGATCAAATTCGGCGGAAACGATACTCTTTCGGCTTATGTTGCAATCGTATCGGAAGCCGAGCTTTTGGTAAATCTCAGCGACATAAACGGGCTCTACAGCGCAGATCCGCGTAAAGATCCGTCTGCCGAGCTGATATCCGAGGTGAGATCAGTAACCGACGATATCATGGCTCTGGCAGGCGGAGCAGGTACCGCTCTCGGAACGGGCGGCATGGCGACAAAATTGAAAGCCGCCAAAATTGTATGCGACGCCGGTATCCCGATGATAATAATGAACGGAGGCGAGCCGTCGAAGCTTTATTCCGCACTTGCCGGCAATCGCGTAGGTACATACTTTTATGAAAAGGAGCGAACAGAATGAAAGTAGAGATAAAACTGCTCAGAGATAACGCAAAAATACCGGAATACGCAACGGAAGGCTCCGCCGCGTGTGACCTTGCGTCCGCCGCCGATGAAGATATAGTTATTCTTCCGGGAGAAACAAAACTCGTTCCCACCGGAATTGCCGTTGGAATATCGGACAAAGGCGTGGTCGCTTTGATCTACGCGCGCTCCGGAATATCCGTCAAGCGAGGTCTCGCGCCCGCGAATTGCGTCGGCGTAATAGACAGCGATTATCGCGGCGAGATATTCGTCCCGCTTCGGAATAATTCGCCGACAGAGCAAAGCGTAAAGCCGGGCGAAAGAATAGCTCAGCTTATGTTTACTCCCGTACTCACGGCTGATTTTTGCCAAGTGGACGAGCTTAACGACACAGCTCGCGGGGGCGGCGGATTCGGCTCTACCGGAAAGACGGAATACAGCATACTGACGGAGCTGAAACGCGAAGAACGTCCGGAAATGCTGAAAATACTGAACGCAAGCTTTCCGGAAAGCGAAAGACGCACCGACGAAAAGCAGCTCGCCTTGTTTAACGATCCGCGCTACCGTGTGCTTGCCGTGCGAAGCGACAGCTCACTTGCCGGGTTTATGGCATATTGGGAGCTTGGCGATATCGTATTTTACGAACATTTTGCCGTCAAGGAAGAATTGCGCGGAGCAGGCATCGGCAGACGCGCGCTCAAGGAGCTTCTCGCCATGCACGAAGGAAAGCGCGTCGTGCTTGAGTGCGAGGAGCGCGATCTCAGCGATATCGCCGCTCGCAGAGTGCGGTTCTACGAAAGTCTCGGCTTTGCCGTAAACGATCAGCTGTACAAACAGCCGCCGTATACAGCCGGCGGAGAATGGCTGAGGCTCCACCTGTTGTCGCACGGAGGCGCTTTGCAGGATGACGAATTTTCGGATATCAAAACGCTCCTTTACGATAAAATATACGGCGTTCGCGAAAAAACGGAAAACTAATATGATCAGCGTGAATTAAAATGAAAAGGCATAAGGAACATTTAATGCGATACACGGCGCTCGGCGTGCTCTTTGCGCTCGGCGCGCTCGTGTTTCTCGGCAGACTCGTCAATATACAGATCGCGGGACAGGATTATTATACAATGTCCACTCCGTCGAAAACGTATAAGCGCGAGGTAGTGATACAGGCACATCGCGGCGAGATATACGACAGAAACGGTAAGCCACTCGTTACAAATAAGTATTCATATGATCTGCAGCTCGATTATCTTGCGATGCCGTCGGATAACGGCGAAAAAAACGAGCTTCTCCTTAAGATCGCGTCGCGTGCGAAAAAATCTGGAAACGAGAACTTTTCCGTTCCGTCTTCCCCGTATGTCGTTATTCCGTCAAGCGACGGAAAACGCTTTAACTGCGAATATATCTCGGAATATTTTAACACGACAAAGGGAACTCGACTGCTGAAGCTCCTTTCCGAGCTTGGATTTGCGAAAAACGCTTCCGCAGCCGATACCGCGGCTAAGCTTCTGCTACGTTACGGCATTACAGATAAAAATGGTGAGCTTCAATATTCCGCGACAGACGCGGAGCTGCTGTTCGCTTATCGCATAGATATGGAAATGAGCAATTTTTCTTCCGGTAATCCGTACACGATGCTGAAAGACATAGATATAAAGCTCATTACCGCGATTGAGGAGGACACACCGCAAGGCGTTTATATCAAGACCGTCGTTACGCGCAATTATGAATATCCCGGCTATGCCTCGCATATTCTCGGACGCGTCGGCGCCATACAGTCGTCGCAGGTCGATTATTATACGGAGCTTGGATATCCGCTTGACGCGATCGTTGGACTTACCGGCGCGGAGAACGCTTTTGAAAGCTATCTTCGCGGCAAAGACGGAAAAATGACGGTGATCGAGGATGAATACGGTAACGTTATCAGCAAATATATAAGCGAGGAGCCGATCGCGGGGTGCGACGTGTATCTGACGATTGACATTGACGTGCAGATCAGGTCGGAGGACGCGCTCGCCTCCAACATCAAGCTTATCGCCGATCTTTTCTCTAACGACGGGCAAGATCTGAACGGTGAAGACGCCGACAAGGGCGCGCTCGCCGCGATATCAGTAAAAACCGGCGAAGTCTTGGCGCTTGCGTCAAATCCGACGTTTGATCTGTCAACATTCAGCCGTGATTACGCCGATCTTGCAAGCGATTCGCGTGCGCCGCTGTTCAACCGTGCGCTGTCCGGCACTTACGAGCCAGGTTCAACGTTTAAGATCGGAGTTGCCGCCGCCGCGCTGACGGAAAAGATAATCGAGCCTGATACGATAATCGAGGATCTCGGCCAGTACACGTATTACAAGGATTTCCAGCCGAGATGCTGGCTGTTTCTGCGCGATAACAAAAGCACACACGGCGAGATAAACGTCACGGAAGCGATCAGAGTTTCGTGTAACTATTTCTTCTACGAGGTCGGACGCCTGCTCGAAATAGAAACGATGAATCGCTACTGCAAAGACTACGGACTCGGCGAAAGCACGGGAATTGAGCTTACCGAGGAGACCGGCGTCCTTGCCGGACCGAGCTACAGAATAGATTCGGGTCTCGGCGCGTGGAGTCCCGGAGACACGCTTCAGGCGGCGATCGGTCAGTCGGATAACACGTTTACCCCCCTCCAGATCAGCGTTTACATTTCTTCGATACTGAATTACGGAGACAGATATCGCGCCACTATACTCAAAAAAGTAACGTCTCATTCCGGCGATGTGACCTATTACGAGGCAAATCCGGAGATCGTTTCCAGCTCCGGCATATCGAGAGAAGCGCGCGACGTGGTAGTCAATGCGATGAAGCAGGT
>CAYXNQ010000076.1:0-6741 GCA_964466545.1 uncultured Lachnospiraceae bacterium
CGCTGTCGCACTGCAGGGAGAGATACTCTTTATAATTATCTACGTTAAATACCGCTTTCGCCGTATCCACAACTCTCCACATTACCGCTATGCCGATCTCCACCGGATTGCCGAGGCAATCGTTGATCTTCTGACGGTTGTTATTGAGAGTCATAATCTTCAGCGAAATGCGTTTGTCGACAAATTCAACATTCGCAGAACCGTTCGCGATAAGCTGAACCGGCATACCGCCTTCTCCGTTGTTAACGTCTCCGCTTTGATTAAGCTTCGTTTTCGCCGCGGGATTTACCGCCGTGCAAAACGGATTTACGGCATAAAATCCGTCACCCTTCAGCGTGCCGATATACTTACCGAAAAGCGTAAGCACAAGCGCCTCTTGAGGCTTCAATACCTTAAGTCCCGGAAGCGGTATCCAGCCTATGCAAATCCACGCGCCGCCAAGCACGATACAGGCTATTGCAAGTGCCGGGGGTGTAAGATGTATTTCAAGCATGATTATGCCGAATACGAGCAGTGCAATGGCGCACAGATACAGTGCGATCGTCGTGAGAAGCACGCGCATACCGTTTTTCTTTTTACCGATCAAAATTTCCATAGTCATTCTCCTTAGTTATATTTTTTGATACGCAGCCAGCGCATCTTTGTGATATCAACATGATATCACAAAGATGTAGACGTGTCAAGATATCTACGCGATTTTTTCGTAAAATTTTCCTCATGCGCAAAGAAAAACATCCGCAGGAGCTACCCGCGGATGCTTATTTATGTTTATTTTTGCTTCAAAAGATCGCGTATCTCTTTCAAAAGCTCCTCCGCAGTCGGATTTGCTTCCTTTTCGAGCTTAGCGGCTTCTTCGGCGGCTTTCTTTTCAGCCTCTGACTTTTTCTCTTTTTCTTCGATATAAGCCTTAACAGCCGCTTTATCCTTGGGATCAAGTCCGGCAGCCTTCATTTCCTTTTTCAATACAGCATGATCGGAAATGCTTCCGTTCAGCTTGCTACGTCCGTCGCGCAAAGAATTGATGACCTTCACGATGCAGAACAAGACGAACGCGATAATAAGGAAATTAATGATAGCATTTACGAAAGTGCCCCAATCAATATATATCGACTGAGTGAGATCGACAGTACCGTCAGGACCGTTAACGACCTTAAGGAAGGTGTATACCTCGCTGAGCGAATTAGCACCGAATATCAGCGCAAGTATCCAGTTGATGATCGGCTTCAGTATATTGTTACTGAGCGCGTTAACGATCGCGGTGAACGCACTGCCGACGATAACACCGACAGCCATATCGATTACATTTCCGCGGGTTATGAATGTCTTAAACTCTGAAAAAAAATTACGCATAGTAATGTCCTCCGTTCAGCCGCGATTGCGGCAAATTTATTCACTTAATTTCGCCGTCGTTATGCGACGACCGTATCGACGCGTCCGCTCCGAGATTTATTATACTCTCGCCGCCAACCATTTGTCAATAGCGCAGCTTATTCTGCAACGAAAATATACGAATATATATCCTGACCGCCGTCGATGAAATACAACTCGTCGTTCGGATATTTTTCCTCGATATGTCGCTTGAGCACTTCTTTTTCGCCTTCCGAAGCTTCCTTGCCGCAGAACACCGTAAGCATAAATTTCTCATCATCGGCAAGCAGCTTGTCGGCAAGCGAGACAGCCGCGCCGCATCTGTCGGGAGCTGAAACCACGATCTCTTTTTCAATGATTCCGATCGTGTCGCCGTCCTTTATTGTAACGCCGTGGATCTCCGCGTCGCGTATCGCGATAGAAATACAGCCCGTCGTTACGCGCTCCATCGCCGATCTCGCGCTTTCCGCGATCTCCTGCCACGATTCGCACTCAAGATCCATAGTGGAAAGAGCAACATAGCCCGCGCCGATATTCTTGCTCGGCAATACATGGATCTCCGCTCTGTCGTACATTTCCGCAGCCTGCTGAGCCGCCATAAGAATATTGCCGTTGTTTGGAAATACAAATATGTGCTCGGCGTTTATCTTGCCGAATGCATCAATAAATTCGTTGGTGGACGGATTGTGCGTCTGACCGCCGTCCACAACAACATCTACGCCAAGCTCCGAAAACAATGACTCCACGCCCGCTCCGTTACAAACGGCAACGATTCCGTATTTTTTAGGCGTAGCTGCCGCTTCAACGGCGTTTTTATCCGCTTCCTGCTCGGCTTCAACGACGGACGTATGCTGCAAAGACATATTTTCTATCTTAACGGTCAAAAATTCGCCGTACTTTCTGCAAAATTTCAAAACCTTTTCGGGAGTATAGGTATGAACGTGTATCTTCACGACCGTATCTGTCATAAACGCAACTATGGAATCGCCGATCTCCGCGAGATACGCTTTTACATTTTCAAGATTAAAAGAGGCTATGTCCGTCTTTTGATTTTGAAGCTGCAAAAGAAGCTCGGTACAATATCCGTATGTCATCTCGCTATCGGGGCCAAACGTGACTTTCGACGGCACCTTCTGCGCAGCGGTTGCAGTCTCCTTCGCGGTCTGGGCAATCGCGGCATCAAGCTCCTCGCCGTTAAGCACACGATTGAAGCCCTCCATGATGTAAAGCAAGCCCGCTCCGCCGCTGTCTACCACGCCGGCTTCCTTGAGTACCGACAATATCTCCGGCGTTCTTTCAAGAGATTCGTGCATCTCTTTTACGAGATCGGCAAAAAATGAACGAATCGTACTCTGCGGCGTTATGCATTCTATCGCGTATTCGACAGCTTCACGCGCAACGGTGAGAATAGTGCCCTCCATCGGCGTCATTACCGACGCATAAGCCTGCTTAACTCCGAGATCAAGCGCCTGTCCGAGCGCATACGGATCAGCCTCCGCGAAGTTTTCAAGCCCCTTCGCCATTCCCGCAAAGAACTGCGAAAGAATAACTCCCGAATTGCCGCGCGCTCCCAGCAGCATACCGTGAGAAAGGACTTTCATCACTTCGGCAAGATCATCCGTATCCAGATTTTCTATCGCCGCGATACCGCTCTCGACGGTCATTCTCATATTATCGCCGGTATCGCCGTCCGGAACGGGAAATACGTTCAGTTTATTGACTTCGTCGGCGTTGGAACGCAGATTTGCGGCGCCGCCCATAGCCATTTTTGAAAGAAGCAAACCGCCGAGGTATTTTATTCCCTTAGAATCCTTCTTAGGCGGATCCTTTTTTTCCACTTTGATTTTCACTTCGAGCATATCCGTCTCTCCTTAAAAGCTTACGAGATTTTAGTTGCCGTATTCCGAGCTTCAGCGTTCTTTTCCGATAAAGAAGACCGCCAAAGTACCGGGACCGGAGTGTGAGCCGATAACCGGTCCCACATCGACTATCAGCGAAACATCGGCATTGTACCTTGTTTTCAAAATTCTCTTAAGCTCCTCAGCGTCAGAGATACAGTCGGCATGACAAATAAACACATCGCTCGATTCAAGCTGTTCGGCAAGCTCGCCGTATTTGTCGGCAAGCGCAAGAACTGCATTTTTCCTTCCGCGCACCTTGAACATATTTATAAGATGTCCAGCGTCATCCATGTGAAGCACGGGCTTGATTCCGAGCGCATTGCCGACGAAAGCGGCTGTCGGGCTTATTCTTCCGCCGCGCTTCAGATACACAAGATCGTCCACCGTAAACCAGTGACACATCTTTTTAGCCTTTTCGGTAGCGAAAGCCGCCGCTTCATCTATCGTCGCGCCGCTGTTTTTATAATCGACCGTAAGCTTCAAAACAAGTCCGAAGCCCGCCGAAGCCGCGTAGGTATCTACGGTAAGGATCTTCCTGTCCGGATATTTTTCGGAAAGCTCCGCCGCCGCGATCCTTGCGGAATTGTAAGTCGTGCTGAGGCCGGAAGAAAATCCGATATACAGCACATCATAGCCGTCGACAAGCGCTCCTTCAAACGCCGTCGCGAACGTCTGCGAATTTGACGCCGCGGTCTTTGCGTGCTCACCGGCTCTCATTCTTTTATAAAATTCGCCGATATCCATATCTGCGTCGGTATATTCCTGCTCGCTTCCGTCAAAACGGAATGTCAAGGGGCAAAACGAAACTCCCCATTCAGCCAACATATTCGGTGTAATATCACACGCGGAATCGGTAAAAATCCTATAGCTCGCCATAATATAATCTCCGTGTTTTTGTTTTAGTTATTATTGATATTTCAGTCATGCCGTTCATCCTCGCTGATAGCGCGAAGATTTTTTTCGATAACGGCAAGGACCCGCAAAAAAGTTTCGATATCCTCAGGCGGCACACCTTCGCGCACGGCTTTCTCCATGCATCTCGCGGCAAGACGACTGCGCTCCGCGGCAGCCCGCCCGCTCTCCGTAAGAACGATCGGCGCTCTGTAAACACTGTCCCCATCGAGCTTTGTTACAAGTCCGCACCGTTGCAACTCCGCCATTGCGCGCGAAACGTCGGATTTATCTTTCCCGCAAAGCTCTGAAAGCCGCGCCGCAGTCACGCCGTCCGAGTACCTCAAAAGAGTTATCAAATAAATGGCGTACGGGCCGCGCAAGCCGTATTTTTTCATTTCCTCCGAAGCGATCTTGTAGCAATATCTGGATATATCCGATATAGTCATGGAAAATCGCTCAAATGTGCCGATCATATATACCTCCGCCATGTCATAGACAGCGATAAGCAAAAATCCGAAAAATGATGTTATTCGCTCATGGATAAACACTCAGCTATGCGTCGCGCTCCCTAAGCTACGAATATGCATATCCCGTGCAGAAAGAGACGACATCAAGTTAATTATACCGCAGAGTTGTTGATTTGTCAACAACTCTGCGCGTTTTTATTAGGAACATAACTATACGACAAAAAATCCCGAACAGTTCACCTTTCGGCAAAACGTTTCGGGATAATTTTTTAAGTATATCTCTTACTCGTCGATTACCTGAAGCTCCATTTTAAAGCCTGCATTGCTGAAATAAGTATATGCAGTCGAGCCGGAATATACGAATATACGCTTCAGGTTAAGGCACGCGGAAAATGTACCGGAGCTGATGCTGGTAAGGCTTTTTGGAAGCTTGATATATTCGAGAGACGAGCAACCGTAAAATACGGATTCACCGAAAGTTTTTACGTTTTCGGGAATAACGACAGCCTTAAGCGACGTGCAATTATAGAAGGCGCGCGCACCTATCGAATACACGGAGTCAGGAATAACGACCGTCTCGAGCTTGTCGCAGTTTACAAAGCAATCTGCCGCGATTGAGGTGACCTTGACGCCGTTATATTCCGAAGGTATTCTTACGACAGGCGGATAGTTAGCGCTGGATTTGAACGACTTAAGCACAGCCGTATCACCGTTAACGGAAAATATAAAATAATCATGATCCGTCGTTTCGATCGCGTTGATATCCGCGTATGTCAGATCACCGTTTCCGCTATAACCGCTTCCGTTATCGGAAGATGAGCAAGCGCAAAACGAGACCGCCAGCACCGCAATTAATGCAATTACAGAAATAATTCTTTTCATAATACTTCCTTATATGTTAAAGTGATTTTTGAACAATAAAACGGATCAACGCTTCGTTATCCGGCGTTCCGTCGGGTTTTATCGGGCCGTGAGGGTGATGGTCACAATCAGGCTTTGCATACAAATAGAACGGTATGCGCGTCTTTCTGTACGCTCTTTCGAGGATAGCGCCGTTCTCATGATACGGAACGACCTTATCCTTTCCGCCGTAAACAAGCGCGACCGGAAGCTTATTCTGTATCAAAATATCTATCTTATCTATCGGATTACCGCGATAGCAGATGATCTCGCTCATAGTCATTCCGCCGTATGCCGCCGAAAGTTCCGGCCAGCCCTTTCCGCCGTCGAGCGGCTCCGCGTCTCCAAGACCGAGAGGACAGCTCAAAAGATTCATTACGGGAGCGTCGAGATACAAAAGCGAAACATATTCCGGATATTTCGCCGCAAAATTCACAGCGCACAGACCGCCACAGCTTTGCCCGATCTGCACAAACCGCTTCTTGAAATTAAACTCCGCGCCTAAAAAATCCGCGAAGGAACGCTTCATATCGGAATCGCGCTCGTCGCCCCAGCGATTAAGATTGTCAATTGACGCAAGGCAATAGCCCGCACGCAAAAGATCAAGCTCGACGCACGGCTGCGCGCCGAAATACTCCGCCTTCATCGCCCATTTTCCGTCTGCGTAATCGCAATCGGGAAATACAAGGACGGCGTGTCTGTTAAAAAACGTAAAATCTATTCTTCTGAAACCGTAAAAATCGCTCTGTGAATAATCCATGAGAACTCCATTCCGCGCATATACGTTGTCATCTTGAAAACGATCAAAATGGCACATCAAGCCATTTTGTTAATTATATCACACTGCATCGAATATTTCAAGAACAAATTTAAGGGGGCGCGGCAAATATCGCAAAAAAATCCGAGATGCAGATATCTGCATCTCGGATAAGCCGTATCAGCTTAGTTATTTTCGTAAAGCGCGGTGAGCTTCTTGAGTCTCTCGTACTTAGCCTTTGCAAATGCATCAGCCTCCTGGAAGAGCTGTTCTGCTCTGTCGGGGAACTGCTGCATCAAGCGGCTGTAACGGTTCTCACTCTTGATGAAATCGATATAGCTTTCTGTCGGCTCCTTAGAATCAAGCGAGAAGGGATTCTTGCCCTCTGCCTTGAGTGCGGGATTGTAGCGGAACATCTGCCAATAGCCTGCGTCGACCGCTCTCTTCATTTCGA
>CAYXNQ010000077.1:0-6676 GCA_964466545.1 uncultured Lachnospiraceae bacterium
CCGAAAATGCGCACGGAGCCTTCGTCGGGGCGCTGAATGAGGCTCATTATTTTTGCAAGTGTGGATTTGCCGCTGCCGTTGTGGCCGAGGATAGCCACAAACGAGCCTTCTTCGATCGAAAGCGAGACGTCTTTCAGCGCGTAGCTCGGCGCTTCGCCGCTTTCAACGGTATCGTATGAGAATTTTATATTTTGCAGTTCGATTATAGGATTCATAATTTTGCCTGTCTTGTTAACGAGTGTTATCCGTTCTCTTATTCAAATGTAAGTCGCGCCGACGCGCCGGCGGGAAGCACGAGAGAGGTGGAGGATACGCGAAGTCCGATCTCATCGCAGTCGAGCCTTGAATGGCTTTTCAGCTTCGCGGGGAGCGCGTTCTTCAGCATATATCCCATGCTCGACGGAGATAGTCCGGTCGTATATGAATTTATCAGGAAGAAGCGCGGGGCGTCAGATAGCAGTTCGATCGCCGAGCGTATCATGTCGTAGGCGGAATCTTCGATCTTCCAGACCTCGCCGCCCGGACCGCGCCCGTATGACGGCGGATCCATGATGATTCCTTCATATTTATTTTCTCTGCGTTTTTCTCTTTGAGCGAATTTCATGCAATCATCGACGATATACCTGACCGGTGCGTCTGCAAGGCCGGACAGCGCGAGATTTTCCTTTGCGGCGGCGACCATTCCCTTAGCCGCGTCCACATGACATACTTTTGCGCCTGCGGCAGCCGCAGCTGCGGTAGCTCCGCCGGTGTACGCAAAGAGATTCAAAACTCTGTCTCCGCGCGAGATGAGTGAAGAAAACCAATCCCAGTTGACCGCTTGCTCCGGAAACAAACCGGTATGCTTAAAGCCCATTGGCCGCAGCTTGAATTTCAGCTTGCCGTAGGAGATGTTCCAATCCTCCGGCATATTTGATACGACCCACGCTCCGCCTCCGCTTTTCGAGCGTTTGTATACGCCGCTCGGCGAATTCCACAGCGGCGAGCTTTTGTTAAAGTGCCAAACTATCTGCGGGTCGGGGCGAACGAGAATATATTTTCCCCATCTTTCGAGCCTTTCGCCGTCGGTTGCGTCCAAAAGCTCGTAATCTTTCCATTTATCCGAGTACCACATAATTCCTCCATAATGAGAGCGAGTGCTCTCACCTCAGCGTTTTGTATGCTCCCGCAAGACGCGAAAATCCGCTGTGCGCGTGACATATCGCAACGGCGAGAGCGTCGGCGGTGTCGTCCGGTTTAGGCGGCTCGCGCATTCCGAGAATCGAGGTCACCATGGCGATGACCTGCTTTTTCTCAGCGCGCCCGTATCCGACGACGGCTTGCTTGACTTGAAGCGGTGTATATTCATTCATTGCGAGCCCGGCGCGGCGTATTGCCAGCATTATCACTCCGCGCGCCTCGGCTACGACGATTCCTGTTTTTTGATTTGTGTTCCAAAAAAGCTCCTCCGCGGCGGCGGATTCCGGCTTGTAAAAATCCAAGATCTCGTTCAGTCTGTCGTATATCGTCAGCAATCTGTCCTCCGGCGGAGTTTTCGCGGGCGTCGTGATCGACCCGCAGCCGAGCACTGAAAAGCGGTTTCCGGTGTAATCTATCGCGCCCCAGCCTACTATCGCTATGCCGGGATCTATTCCGAGTATTCGCACTGTGTCCTGCCTTTGCCGCGAAAAAGCTCTCGCGGACCGTTTTTTGAAAAATTTTATCATTATATTATAACATATTTCATTATGCGTGTCAAACAGTATTTGGCGTTGCGTGGAGAAAAAGCGGTTGCTTTTTGACCGGCGATATCGTTCACCGAAGCCTCAGACTGCGGCGGTCGGGAACAGTGATCTGTGACCGCTCGCGAAGGATATTTTTGAATTGGATTATGCGGCGAGCGGAGAGGAAAGTCCATTTTCTGTAAAGCTTTTTGCCGCATTTTTTCAAAAATAAATGATTGCTGTGCAGGGGCGTATTTTTGAGGAGCTTTTGATTTTTGCGTCCGCCGAATTTCATATTGACAAACTGCCGCTGATATGATATAATCGCAAGTAATATGAGAAACATTCTCAATTTGCCGAAGCGGAGGTGATGTTTGTGAAAAAGTATAAAACGGCTCAGGGAGAACGACTACTCGATTTTTTCCGCGAGAATCCCGATAAGAGCTATACGGTGGACGAAATATCGGACGCGCTTTGCGGCGAGGGAGTGGGGAAAAGTACTGTATACAGACGTATCGCAGGATTGCTTGAAAGCGGTGAGATCAGGCGATTTGAGGCGCCTGACAAGCGCGGCTTTACGTATCAGTTTGCGGGGCTGCGCGACACGTGCAAGGAGCATTTTCACTTGAGATGTGTTTCGTGCGATAAGTTGATACACGTCGAATGCGGCGAGCTTGACGAGTTGCGTGTTCACATCAGTCGGGAACACGGCTTTTTGATAGGCGGTTCGGCGATAATCAACGGCATATGCAACGAATGTGCGGCTAAATCGGAAGCCGGACACTGCAAATAAATTTCGAGAGGAACAGATAAATGAAGCGTTTGATCTTAATTTTGCTTGTGGCGGCGGTATTGCTGTGCGCGGTGTCCTGCGCCGGCGCGGATAACGTCAGAGACGACGGCAAGCTCAATATAATAGCGTCGTGCTTTCCGGCGTACGATTTTGCAAGGCAGATCGCCGGAGACAAGGCAAATGTGAAGCTGTTGCTTTCCCCGGGAGAGGCGAGTCATTCCTACGAGGTCACCCCGCAGGATATTATCGCGATATCGAGCTGTGATATATTTATCTGCAACGGCGGAGTTGACGAGGCATGGGTCGATACCGTTCTTTCCTCGGCCAACACGGACGGCGTGAAGATAGTTAAAATGCTCGATTCCTGCGATCTTCTCGGAGGCGACCACGGCGGCGGAGATCACGGTGGCGGAGCGCACAGCTATGACGAGCACGTTTGGACGTCTCCCGAAAACGCCGCGTTGATCGCGAGCGATATCGCGAAGGCGGTGATCGAGTGCGATCAGGGTAACCGTGAATATTACGAAGATCGCGCGGGTGATTATTTTAGCGAGCTCAGAGCGCTTGACGCGGATTATCATTCGCTGTTTGATCCGATGAAAAACAACCTGATCGTCGTGGCGGATAAGTTTCCTTTTGCGTACCTCGCGCACGATTACGGCATAAATTACGTAGCCGCGTTCGACGATTGCTCCGAAAACAGCGAGCCGTCTGCCGATACGGTTTCGCGAATCGTCGACGTGATACGCGGCAGAGATATCAAATACGTGTTTTATATCGAGCTGTCAAACAGGCGCGTGTCGTCTATGCTGGCGGAGGATCTCGGGGTCGGGGAGCTGTTGCTTCATTCTTGCCATAATCTGACGAAGGATGAGTTTGACGCTGGCGAGACGTATGTTTCGCTGATGAGGAAAAATCTTGACAATCTGAAGCTGGCGCTCGGAGCTTCGTGAGCGGTGAATTTTGATGAAAGAAAACTTGATCGACGTAAAAAACGCGCGTTTTTCCTATGACGGAAGATGCGTTGTAGACGCGCTTGAATTTTCCGTTTGCCGCGGAGATTTTATTTGCGTTGTCGGACCTAACGGTTCCGGAAAAAGCACGCTCGTTAAAGGGCTGCTGGGCATAAAACAGCCGTCGGGCGGCGAGATTGTGCGCTCCCGGCGGATCGGGATCGGGTATCTGCCTCAGCAAAGCCGAACGGATGACTCTTTTCCTGCGACAGTCGGGGAGATCGTTTTATCGGGAGTCGACGGGGGCTCGCCGCTTCCGTTTGCCACTCGCAAGATGAAGGCGACAGCCGCCGCCGCGATGGAGCGCCTCGGTATAGAGAAGCTTGCGACGAGCCGCTTCGGTGAGCTTTCGGGCGGCCAGCGACAGAGAATTCTGCTCGCGAGGGCGATATGTCGCGGCAAGGATATGCTTTTGCTTGACGAGCCGTCTACTGGCCTTGATCCGAAGATCAGCGCGGAGGTGTACGATATGGTAAGTGAGCTTCACGAGCACGACGGGCTTGCCGTGGTGATGGTAACGCATGATTATACGGCGGTAGCCAGACTTTGCGAAAAAATACTTCATCTCGACCATACGCAGCTGTATTTCGGAGATCGCGACGGATATTTTGAAAGTGAGGTCGGTCGCGCGATGTGGGAGAGGAGGACGGCTGAATGATCTTTTTTGAATCTTTGTCCGCGATGCTTTCGTATCCGTTTATGGTGCGCGCTATCGTTGCCGGACTCGCCATATCGTTTTCCGCCGCCTTGCTCGGAGTGCCGCTCGTTTTGCGGCGCTATTCGATGATCGGAGACGGACTTTCGCACGTGGGATTCGGCGCGCTCGCCGTTGCCGCTGTCATGAATTTTGCTCCGCTCGCCGTTGCGATCCCGGTCGTCGTGATATCGGCGTTTTTGCTTCTCGGAATAAACGAGCGTCTGCGCGCACGTTCCGACGCGGCTATAGCTGTTGTATCTACCGGCGCTCTCGCGGCGGGCGTCGTCGTGATATCCGTTTCCGGCGGCGTGAATACCGATGTCTACAGCTATATGTTCGGCAGTATCTTTGCGCTGACGGACGGTGAGGCCGCTTTGACGGCGGTTTGCTGTTTTTCGATAGGAGCCGTCTATCTTTTGCTGATAAGGCGATTTTTCGCCGTGACGTTTGACGAGAGCTTCGCGCGATCTGCCGGAGTCAGCGTTAGGTTTTATAATCTTTTGCTTGCGGCGATGACTGCGATAACCATAGTTCTCGGAATGAGAATGATGGGGGCGCTGATGATAACCGCGCTTACGACGATACCTGCGCTGGCGTCGATGAAGCTCACGAAAAGCTATATTTCCGCTTCGATCGTGTCGATGGCGATCGGGTCGGCGTGCTCGCTCGGCGGGATATTTTGCTCGTATTACTTTTCGCTGCCGCCCGGAGCGAGCGTTGTTCTGCTGAATATAGCCGTACTCGCGCTGGCTTGCTTTACTAAACTTGTCTTTGCTCGGGGAACAAAACGCAAATAATTTACAGAAACGTTACAATTAAATTTTTCGTAAACATTTAGGGGCTAAATAGTTAACTTTATCAATTTTCGGAAAATAAGTCAAAAAATCCTTGACTTATTTTCTTTTTTATGATACGATAATAAACTGCGTAATATTCGCGTAATGTGCGCGTTATATTATAAATAAAGTACGCAAACTGAGAAGAGTCACATCTAAAGAACGGAGTGAAAAGAAATGGTTAAGCCCCAGAAATACGGCAAAAATGTCCGCATGACCTTCTCGAAGATCGACGAAGTCCTTGAGATGCCGGACCTTGTCGAGGTTCAGAAGAAATCGTATAAGTGGTTCCTTGAAGAAGGACTGCAGGAGGTGCTTGAGGACGTATCCCCGATCACCGATTATGCCGGAAATCTGTTTATTGATTTCGTATCGTTTTCCATCGACCAAAAGCCGAAATATTCCGTTGCCGAGTGCAAGGAAAGAGACGTGAATTACGCGGCTCCGCTGAGAGTAACGGTACGCCTTTCAAACAAGCTGACCGGAGAGGTCAAGCAATCGGAGATATTCATGGGCGATTTCCCGCTGATGACGGATAACGGAACCTTCGTTATCAACGGTGCGGAGCGAGTCATCGTTTCTCAGATCGTTCGTTCTCCCGGAATATATTACGATAAAACGATAGACAAGGACGGTAAGTCCATCTATTCCGCGACCGTGATCCCGTATCACGGCGCATGGCTCGAATACGAGACCGACGCAAACGACGTGTTCTACGTCAGGATCGATAAAAACCGCAAGCTCCCCGTAACGAATCTCATTCGCGCGTTCGGCATCCAGTCGCGCGACGAGATACGCGAGTATTTCGGCGAGGAGATCAAGCTTGAGGCTACGCTCGAAAAGGACGAGTGCGAGAAGCAGGCTGTTGAAAACGGCACGACTATTCGCGAAGAGGCGCTGAAAGAGATCTATAAGAAGCTTCGTCCCGGCGAACCTGCGGTGGTTGAAGGCGCCGAACAGCTCGTCAACAATATGTTCTTCGATCCCAAGAGATACAACCTGTATCCCGTAGGACGCTATAAGTTCGACAAGAAGCTTGCCATAGGCGCGAGAATTGCCGGACACACGCTTTCCCGTCCGGCAGTAAATCCTCTTACCGGAGAGATACTATTTGACGAAGGCACTCACCTCACCGACGCAGACGCTCGCGCTATCGAAAACGCAGGTGTGAACGAGGTCTACCTTGCGCTTGACGACGGCAGAGAATGTAAGGTGTTCTCCAATAATACGATCGAACCCGAAAAGCTTCTCGGCTACGATCTCAAGAATATCGGCATCAAGGAGAAGGTACGCACTTCCGTCCTTCTTGAGATAATTGAGGAGGCTGCCGGCGATAAGGCTGAGCTTCTTGATCTCGCTAGAAGAAGAAGCGCAGAGCTGTCGCCGCGCCATATCACCGTAGACGATATCATGGCATCGATCAACTATATGCTGTGCCTGACGCACGGCGTCGGTACGTTCGACGATATCGACCACCTCGGAAACAGACGTCTCCGCTCGGTAGGCGAGCTTCTTCAGAATCAGCTCCGTCTCGGCTTCGTCCGTATGGATAAGGTCGTTAAGGAGCGTATGTCCACGCAGGATAACAACGGTCTTACACCGCAGGCGCTCATCAATATCCGCCCCGTGCTTAC
>CAYXNQ010000078.1:0-6671 GCA_964466545.1 uncultured Lachnospiraceae bacterium
ATCAAAGCTTTCAACGTTCCATTTCATTTTTTGACCATCAAAATGCGAAAGCGTCAGAAGATCGGAAACGATGCGTATCATTCTGTCACATTCGTCCACGCTCATGCTCATGAAGCTCTGCCTTATCTCCTCCGGCATATCGCCGTCGGCAAGCACGCTTTCGCACGCTCCCTTTATCGCCGTCAACGGAGTCCTCAGCTCATGTGAAACGTTTGCGACAAACTCCTGACGCATCTTATCAAGCTCAAGTCTTTCGGTTATATCGTGCAAAACGACGACCAATCCCATTTGCGCAACGCCGCCGTAATAATATATCATGCTCAAAACGTTAACTTCATACACGCCGTTTCCGTAAGCTCGATCGTCGAAAGTATATCCGGTTTCCGATCTTTTTACGGCTTCATCCGTCTCCGCCGTAAACACGACTTCTTTGTTTTCAAATCGCAAAGGAATATCAAGCGCGTCGAAAAGCTCGTGAGCGCTCATTTTTTCACCGTTTTCGCCGAACAAGCGAGCTGCTTTTTCGTTATACTCCGACATTGCGCCGTTCGAGTCGAATATCAGTATTGCGTCGGTGATATTTGAAAACACCGTTTCAAATTTTCGTTTTTCATCGCTGATGCTTGCGATAGAATCGCTTATGGAATTAGTCATATAATCGAAGCTGTCAGAAAGCGCTCCGAATTCGTCCTCGGAATTTACTTGCGATCCGTCGGAAAAATCGCCGGCGGCAACCTTATCCGCCTTGTCGGTAAGCACTTTGACAGGATATGTTATAGCCTGTGTCAAGAACAGCGACATTATTATCGTCACGAGTACGGATACTCCCACCGCGATAAACACCGCTCCGAACAGCGAGGTGCTCAGTCGCGACGCGTCGTTAAGCGTATCTTTGACATATATTATACATTCGTCCTCGCCGCCGGAAAGGTAGATCGCGTAATCGACGAAGTTGCCGTTTCCTCCGATCTGCGCTCCGGTCTGCTTGCTCATCGCCGTTAGGATATTCGCGGTTATCGGAAGCGACTCGTCATCTTGAGTCACCGAGGACAAAAGTTCTCTGCCGTCCAAATTCAAGACATACCAATTTCTGCTGTTATCTATTCCCAGCTCACTGCTGTGTCGATCGAGGATAACGCCGAGCTTTTCCGCATACACGCCGTCGCCCATAGCATCGCGCAGCTCTGCCGCGATATCGGAATCTTCTCCGAGCTTATCGTTCATGACTTCCATAAACGAATCGGAGAAAAACGTCACAGTGCTCACCAGCATGATAACGGAGAATATACCGACGACCGCAACGGCGCAGGCGAGAAATATGAGAAGTATCTTAAAATATATGCTTTTGAACATATCCGTTTACATCTCGCGTAAATAGTAGCCGACGCCGCGCTTTGTGAGCAGATATTCCGGCTTGGCCGGATTATCTTCAAGCTTATTGCGCAGGCGACATATCGTAACGTCCACGGTACGTATATCTCCGTAGAAGCCGTCGTAGCCCCACACGTTTGAAAGAAGCTCCTCGCGTGAATAGGCTCTGCCTGAGTTTTCGGCAAGGAAGCAAAGTATATCGTAATCTTTTTTCGACAGCTCGATAGGCTCGCCGTTTTTCGTGACCGAATAATGCTCTCTGTCTATCACAAGCTCGCCTATGGTGATCTCCTGCGACTGCGGGGCGGTCTCGACAGCTTCGCTTGAAAATCTGCGAATGTTGACTCTTATCCTCGCGAGCAGCTCGTTTATCGAAAACGGCTTCGTAATGTAATCGTCACCGCCGGTATCAAGGCCGAATATCTTATCTCTTTCGCTCTCTCTTGCCGTGCAAAAGATCACGGGGACTTGGCTCTTTTTGCGAAGTCTCGCACACACCTCAAAGCCGTCCATTCCCGGTAGCATAACGTCGAGCAGAACGAGATCGAAATTTCCGTCAAGCGCCGACTTCAGTCCGCTCGGACCGTCGAACGCGCACGACACCTCGTATCCCGCTTTCTTAATATTGTACGCAAGGATCGCTGCGATATTTTTCTCGTCCTCTACGATCAAAATTTTCTTAGCCATAATAGAACTCACGCCTTCCTTTGTATTCAATATCCGTAAAGATCAAATGTCATTCGGGCTATACGCCGAGATCGACGGTAGCGCTCAGCGACGAAAAACGCACGAGTGCATCGCGCTCATAAAGATTGATCAGAAGCCGCACAAGCTGCGCTCCTCTCTCGCTTGACGTAAGATTGATCAGCGTTTGGTCGCCTCCCGAAATAAGTCTCTGCAAAACGGTTACGGCGGGCGCAGACGCGATATCTGAACCGAGAGTGCTCTCGCCGCTCACAAAAAGATATCCTCCCCGGAACACACATTCCGCTTCCCGTCCAAGCTCGTCTGAGCGAACGACGCGACTGTTTATCGCAAGTAAGGCGGCAAGCTCGTGCGAAGCCGCGTCAAGCGATCCGTCCTGCCCCGGAATTATTCCAATAGCGTGTCCCTCCGTAAATATCCGCACGACCGTCACCGGCTCGCTCTTTATATCCTCCGCAGACAGAAAAAACGTAGCCGTGATTCCGCCAGAATATAAAATATCGAGAATATCTCCCGTATATTCGTTTATGCCGTCGAACGTAAGATAGACCTGCTTTTCGTTTTTCGGAGTCGGCGGCGCGACCGTTGCCGGCGGCTCAGTCTCAGTTATGTATTCGGATGAGCTTTCGCTCGGAAATTCATCAGGAACGAATCTTCTCAGGACGGCTTCAAAGCTCTCCTTTTCTTCGCCGTCGCATATTCTGATATAAGTCCTGCCTGACGGTGCCGTATATCTCTCCACACGGCAGGAAATAAGCGGAGCGATAACGTCGATCGGAACATAAAAATATGTGTAAAACGCGCCCTCGCGCAAAAAGCAATTTAGCCTGAACATCGAAACGCCGTTAAGCAGCGCCATTTTATTGTACGACGATATGGCAATATAGTCCCCGCTTACAGTATTGCGGAGTATATAATTGCCTTTATCCGAAATGATATCGACTTCGATAACCTCAAGCTTTGTAAATACATCTATCGGAACGCAAGCCTCGTCGCCCGAATACTCAACGATTGCAAGGCTGTCAAGCCACCACGCTTCATCGTTGCAATATATGAGCGGATAATCTGCGGCACGTGTATCACGCACGGCAAATACAGCCACAGCGGAGATCAGCGCGGCGACGCAAATAACGACCGATACGAGACGCTTATTTATTTTGCTCATAGTACGCTACCGCCAGATCCACTACCATTCCGTAGCTTTTAGTTCCCGCAGTTCCCTGAATTACGAGATATGAATTATTGATCGCGCCGCTCACCGTAGACGCCACGTTCTTTCTGTATTTTTCAAAAAATGTGTCATATGCCGAAAGCTCCGCCTTGATCGCAGACGGGCTTCCGCGATATGCGTCGGCGTAAAGCTCCTTATTCGCGCGGTAAAGCGCCGATATCACATACTCATACATATTCAGGTAGGCGGAATATCTGATATATGAATCGTCCGATTCAAGACAAACAAGAAACGCGATAAAATTAGCCTCATTTTCACGGGCTATTCCGCGCTGATGCGCCATTTCGTGCGCCGCCGTATACGCGATAACGTAATCGGGATAATTTACGTTTACGTTAGCCTCGCCGGTGAAGAATGAATATACGCCAGAAATATGCGTGTACGTCATCGGTTCGCTCAGTACCACAGGCTTTATCCTACTGTAAAAGCTGTTGATAAAAGGATATTTCTCGGACAAGCTGTCATACGCGGCAAGAAGCTTTGCGTTAAGCTCCGCGTAACCGTACGGCATTACGGACGCACCGGAAACGGAAAACAAGATGTCGCTTTCCAGCTTTTCAAGCTCCCCCCTCAATATCAGCGCTGTGGAATATAACTGCTCTGCCGACACATCCGCGCGCTCAATGTCGAGTCTTTGATCGAGCGTATGCGTTTTATATCCCGCCGCAAACATCAATACGAACAGCGAATAGATCACGAGAGCGACTGAAAGAAGCGAAGCTACGCATTTTACGGTCTTTTTCCATGTATCCGTATAATGTCTGTAACAAAAAACGATCACCGCGACCGCAATGAGCGGAAGCGAAATGAGCAGAGCTTCGGCAAGGGAAAACGGAATCAGATTGCTGACATAGGCAAATATCCTGCGAAAAAAACCGGAGACGTAAGTATTAAACAGATCGGAAAATGTTGGAAAGATAATAAATCCCACGTGAAGCAACGCGCAAAAAACGGTAAGCGGAACGATAACAAACGCCGCCCTCGGCAAATATTCGCGCAAACGCGACAATACTTTATTCATCGAAATTCTCCTATATCAATATTAAGCCTTTCTGCCGCACGGACGATATCCTGCGGAAGAGGCGCATTTACCGTCATCTCGCCGAGAGTCGGATGAATAAACGTGAGCGACAGCGCATGAAGCGCCTGGCGCGAGATCAGCCCCGACGCTCTGCCGTACATCGTATCTCCTAGTATCGGCGCCCCGATCGACGCCATGCAAACTCGTATCTGATGAGTTCTCCCCGTAATCGGCGTTACCTCGACGGCGCTGAAGCCCGGCACGCCGGCAAGCGTTCGCCACTCCGTCACGGCAAGCTTTGCCCCGTCGTCATTTGCATTACATTCACATCTTTCTACGATGCTTCCGTCGAGTAGCTTCATATATGCCTCACGCCTGCCGTCAGTCACGTTGCCGTCGGTCAAGGCAAAGTATTTTTTACGTATCTTCCCGTCCACCATCGCCTTATAAAGCTTATACGCGTCAAGATGCGTATTGGCGGTAAGCATTACGCCGCTCGTATCGCGGTCAAGACGGTTTACGGGTCTGAATACATAAGGCTTGTCTTTGTAGTAGGCGGCAAGCGCATTGGCAACGGTGTCGTCGCGATGTCCAAGCGACGGGTGAGCAGGCATTGCCGGCGGTTTATTGACTACAGTCACGTACTCGTCCTCATAGAGTATCTCTATCGGTATATCCGACGGAGTAATATACGGACTTGCATCCTCTGCCTTGTCTTCCGTCGCAAGATACAAAAGATCGCCTTCGCGTAAGGTATATCTGACGTTCACGAAAGCTCCGTTTACGGTTATCGCACCGTCGGTAAATTTCAAGTGCTTGAGCTGGCGCGACGAAACGCCGATATCGTTTCTGAGAAATTCCCGAAGAAGCTTTCCGTCCGTCTCTTTATCTATTTTTATATACATTTATCCTTCACAGAGCCGGCGGCTCGTATTTTCAAAATCAATAATGCTACAGTTCTACATATTGTATTATACCATTGCCGTCACTCAATATCAAGATATTTGACTAAATTTGCACCTCAAACTCCTTGACCGTCGGCGGCAACCGTGCTATAATTAAACGGAATACTGTACAACAGCAGATCACATCAACATAACAACGGAAAGGATCTACCGCTAAACCATGAAAAAAGATATAATCCTCGGCGGCAACATTCTCCTTGATATTCTTTACCCGATAAACGGATATCCCGCCTCCGGTCAGCTTACGACCGTACTTGACGGGATTACAAGAACTACAGGCGGCGCCGTATGCAACGTCGGCATCGACCTCGCTAAGCTGAATCCGAATTATTCTCTCGGCGCGCTCGGTTGCGTCGGAAACGACGAAGACGGCGAATTTGTGCTCTCAGCACTCGCCGGAAATGGAATAGACACTTCCCTTGTCAAGCGCTCCGGAAAAACATCGTTTACGGCGGTAATGAGCGATAAGATAACAAATGAACGCACATTCTTCCAGTATCGCGGCGCAAACTCGCTATTTTCCGAAAGCTCGTTCTCTTGGGACGATATCGACGCCAAAATATTGCATATGGGATATATACTTTTGCTCGATCGCCTCGATCTCCCAGATGAAAAATACGGAACGGCTATGGCGCGTTTGCTCGCCAAAGCCCAAAGCCTCGGAATCAAGACCTCGATCGACGTAGTTACGGAAGCCGGAGAGCGCTTTGCACGCCTTGTTCCCCCGGCGCTGAAATATACCGATTACTGCGTTATCAACGAGCTTGAAGCGCAGGAAAGCACGGGAATATCGCTCAGGGAAAACGGTAAGCTGATTCGGCAGAATATCCCCGTTGCGCTTGAAAAGCTGCATGAGCTCGGCGTCGCGGAGTGGGCTGTTATCCACTCTCCCGAAGGCGGCTTCGGCGTAGACAAGGCCGGCAATTACCATTCATTCGGAAGACTCGATTATCCCGACGGATATATCAAAGGCACCGTCGGCGCGGGCGACGCCTTCTGCGCAGGCGTTTTAGCAGGCGCAACCGAGGGAATGGAGCTTGGCGAAGCGATACGTCTCGGAATCGCCTCGGCTACGGCGTCGCTGTCGGAAGCGGGTGCGACAGACGGTATGCGCACGATAAGCGAAGTATTCGATCTCGAAAAGAAATTCGGACATATCGAACTTTAACACAACAAAATTCAGAAAGGCAGATATAAATACGATCATGAAAGCTGTAATTTTCGGAGCAGGAAATATCGGAAGGGGATTCATCGGCGCGCTTATGTCGCAAGCCGGATATGACGTGACGTTTCTCGACGTCGTTCCCACAGTGATCGACAGGATCAACAAAGATCATTCGTATCCTTTGCGCATCGTATCCGGAGACGGAGCGGAAGA
>CAYXNQ010000079.1:0-6642 GCA_964466545.1 uncultured Lachnospiraceae bacterium
GAAGTTCTGGGGCGTATACGCCCTCATCGGCGAAGGCAAGACATACGCTAACATCGACGAGGCTATCGCTTCCATCACAGGCTACAACCTTGAGATGGCTAAGACTCTGTTCAACACTGCTTATGATAAGGCTATCGCAGACGGCCTCATGACCGAAAACGACAAGGTTCTTATCAAGGTCGGCCTCCCGAACGGCACATCCAGCTTCTACAACAAGGGTTACGAGTTCATCGTAAACAACTACACAGAAGCTGTTAAGGGTACAAAACTCGAAGGCAAGCTCGAATTCGATAAGGATGACTCCCTCGGAAACGGCTTCGCAGACGCTCTCCGTTCCAATACCGTTGATATGCTCTTCGGTGTGGGCTGGACAGGTTCCGCTCTTGACCCGTACGGTCTGATCGGCGCTTACATCTACCCGAACTACCAGTATGACCCGTCTTGGGATACTGCAAGCACAAACGTTACGATCAACCTCGGCGGAGTTGATTACACAACAACCGCTGTAAATTGGTCTTACGCTCTCGAAGGCGAGGACATCGAGATCACGGCTGCTGACGGAACAAAGAAGACCTTCAACGGCGGCACAAAGGCTGATCCCGCAGACAGACTTGCAATTCTTGCAGCTCTTGAGGGCGCAGTTCTTGACACGTACGACATGATCCCGCTTATCGACGACTGCTCCGCATCTCTTAAGGGTATGCAGATCAAGTACTACACTGAGGAATACATCTTCGGCGTAGGTCGCGGCGGCGTTAAGTACATGACTTACAACTATACCGACGCTGATTGGGACGCATTTGTTAAGTCTCAGAAGAACGAGCTTAATTACAAATAATTAAGAAACGATAGGTATATAATCCCGGCAGCAGTGGGGCATATTTATGTATGCCTCACTGCTGTCAAAATTGCACCTGTGCATTTATGCTTGCTTTTTAATGCTGTGATCGCCGTATTTCGTGTTTCGTGGCATTAAAAAGCAAACATAATTCGCTTGTTTGCGGCAGGGGTATACGAAGATCGACAATAAATCTCTCAAGATAAGGAGGACATTCGCCGTTTATCGCGACGCCGCACCGTTCGCGACGACGGCTTGACAGGTATGAAAAAAGATTTGTATATGCTTAAGTATGTATTGAAAAGGCTCGCGCTTATGGTGGTGACCTTTTTGATAATTGTTTCGGCTTGCTTTGTTTTGGTGAAGCTTCTCCCGAACGTTCCCGCGGAGCAGTTCGGCAAGGACGCCGCACTCGTTGCAGCTCGCCGTGAGGCTCTCGGTTACAACAAGCCGCTGATCGTGCAGTATTTTAAGTTTATCCAGAAATCGCTTCTCGGCGGTAACTGGGGCGTCAGTGAGACAATGGCAATCGGTCAGGAGGTTCTTGATGTCTTCTTGATGAAGCTCCCCCCGACGATCATACTTAACGTCTATGCAATGATATTCAGCGTACCGCTCGGACTTCTTTTCGGTATTTATGCAGCGCTGAGAAAGAATAAGTGGCAGGACCACCTGATCTCGACCGGCGTTATCGTCTTCGTATCCGTGCCGTCCTACGTATTCGCGTTCCTTGTACAGTATATCCTCTGCTTCAAGCTCGACCTTTTCCCGATGACTATGGCTCCCGGTACTAACTACTTCACGTGGGAAATATTCGTATCTATGATACCCGCCGTGCTTTCTCTCTCGTTCGGTACTATCGCAGGTCTGACGAGATACACAAGAGCGGAGCTTACCGAGGTTCTGACAAGCGACTATCTCCTCTTGGCGCGCACAAAGGGACTTTCAAAGCGCCAGACAACGATCCGTCACGCGCTCAGAAACGCAATGGTCGTTATTCTTCCGATGATCATCGGCGAGTTTATCGGTATTATTTCCGGCTCGCTCATTATCGAGGGAATCTTCAGCGTGCCCGGCGTAGGTAATCTCTATATGGATTCAATCAACCGTCTTGATTACAATTTCTTTATGCTGATTTCGGTGTTCTATACGTTGATAGGACTCTTAGCTACTGTTGTAATTGATATAAGCTACGGATTTATCGATCCCAGAATAAGAATAGGAAGCAAGAAGTAATGAAGATAAACGAATGTAATGTAAATATTCCGGCGGACAAGTTCCGCCTCGTCGGAGATGAAAAAACAATAACCGATAAAAGCTTCGATACTAAGCCGATCGGCTATTTCAAGGACGCATTTATCCGATTCAAAAAGAACAAAAGCTCGCTGGTCGCGGCAATCATAATTTTGTCGCTCGTCGCTTATGCGATACTTGTCCCGATATTTTGCACAACGAATTATTCAAAAAGCCTCAACGACAATACCTATAACCAGTATTCCAAACTTCTCCCAAAATCCAAGTATTTCTCTTGGCTCGGTTGGGACGGCGGATACAAGACGACCGTAAACTCCAAACAGTATCTTAAATATAAAGCTGTCGAGATCGAGACCGGCGTCAGCCCTATCATGAAGGAATATAAGTCGAATTATTCTGATCCTAAGTCCGGTTCGGCTTCGACGTACTACGATCTTCGTGTTGACTCTTATGTCGAAAATCAGAAATCCTACACGTATTTGACGCTCACTCTTGATGAGTATCTCAACATTCAGCAGTGGCAGAATGAGAACAACATTCAGGTCATATTCCCCGCAGTTGATTCGAGCAAGGTCCCCCAAAATATGCGTACCGACGCTGAAATTTGGTATGAGACCGACGCAAACGGCAGAGTTAAGCTTACAAACGGTGAGTTCGTGCCGATATACCTTTCTTCGTATAAGCACGACGATATGTATAATTCCACACGTATCGAAGGCGATGACGGCTCTTACGTTTACGCAAAGATTACCGATGCCGCTGACCTTGACGGTAATGTAAGCCGCTCGTATCAGGTAAGAGTTTTTAAGTACAACTATTTTATCTACAGATATGGTTCCGAACCGTCGTTTCTCCTCGGCACAGACGGTAAGGGCTACGATATCCTTACAAGACTGGCATCCGGCGCAAGATTTTCATTCGTATTCGCAATCATCATCGCTTCGATAAACCTTGTTATCGGCGCGGTTATCGGCTCGCTTGAAGGCTACTACGGCGGACTGTTCGATTTGATAATGGAGCGTTTTATCGAGATACTTTCAGGCGTTCCGTTCATTGTCGTGGCGACGCTATTCCAATTGCACTTGGCAAAACGAGTCGGCGCGATACCGTCACTTTTGTTCGCATTCGTGCTCACTGGCTGGATCGGCGTATCCGGCACGGTGCGTATGCAGTTCTACAGATTTAAGGGACAGGAGTATATTCTTTCCGCGCGCACTCTCGGTGCGGGCGACGGAAGATTGATGTTCAAGCATATATTCCCGAATTCTCTCGGTACGATCATCACTTCGTGCGTACTGATAATTCCCGGCGTAATCTTCTCCGAGTCATCGCTCACTTACCTCGGAATCGTTAACCTCGATTCCTCTACAGTTACTTCTGTAGGTACAATGATCGCAAACTCGCGTGAGTATATTTCGACTTACCCGCATATAGTCTTGTTCCCGGCGCTGTTTATTTCGCTTCTTGAGATATCATTTAACTTGTTTGGCAACGGTCTGCGTGACGCATTCAACCCGTCGCTTCGCGGAGTGGAGGAATAATAATGGAAAATAATAAAGAAAAAAAGCTTGAGGTCCGCGATCTCACCATATCATTCCGAACGGTTTCCGGTAAGCTGCAGGCTGTCCGCGGCATTAACTTCGATCTTTACAAGGGCGAGACCCTTGCTATCGTAGGAGAGTCCGGTTCGGGAAAATCCGTAACTTCTAAGGCGATACTCGGCATTTTGGCGGGTAACTCGATAATTGAAGGCGGCGAAATCATTTATGACGGAAAAGACCTGCTTAAAATTCAGGAGGACGATTTCTATCGAATCCGCGGTGACAAGATATCGATGATCTTCCAGGATCCGCTCTCCAGCCTTAATCCGATCATGAGAATAGGCAAGCAGCTCACCGAGGCGATGATTCTCAAGGGCAAGCTTCGCCAAAAGGAAAGCAGAAATAACTTCAATACGCTTCTCGCTTTGCTGAATGAGTATATGACGCGCGCTTACGGCGAAGAACGCAAGCTTGAGTTCAAGCAGAAGTGTGAGAATTTCGATAAGTTTGAGTTTAAGCATATCGAGCTTGAGAAGGCGTATAATATCGCTCACGAGAGCGCGGTCGAATCAATTTCCGATATTGAGAACTACTTGTTCCTGATAGAAAAGAACGCGTTTGATATTCGCAACGCGGACGGCATGAACGATCTCTTGCAGTCCGTTTCGGATACGGTAAATGAGTATGTCGTTAAAGACAGAGCCGACGAACTCAAGGTTGAAGTCGAGAATATCAAAAAGCATTACAAAGCCGAGATCAAGTCTCAGGATTTTGCAGTAACCAAGCCCGCGTTTGAAAATATTCTCGCAATTTTGAAAGAGGCTGTTGCGTTTGACGCCCCCAACTTCTTCTCAATGGGCTACTATATCACATTTATAGATCAGGTTCTCCCGACGTTGCCGGTTGCCGAGCTCAATGCTTATCTGCGCCGCGTCCTCGATGAGAAATTCATGCTTGAGTTTATCGAGAATACCGAGGTTGCGCTCAGATATTCGGCTGACGAGCATTTCGCGCTCAAGCAAAAGGTGCTCGATAAGATCGCTGAGAAATACAGCATTTTCGAGGCGGAAACTCTTGATCGTAAAGCAGTTGACGCCGCTACAAAAGAGATCGTCGAGGCTGTCAATGCTTCTATCGATAAGCTTGAGATAAACAAGGACAGTATTGCCTATACGTTTGAGTCAAGCATCAAATCTGCGATAGATATTTATTTTGCATCTGTTATCAAGAACCGTAACGAAAAAGCTCGCTTTGAAAAGCAGAATGCCAAGTATCAGAAGCTTATCAAATCCGGCAAGAACGTTACTTGGAAGGTCGTTCCCGCCTCCTATGCCGATCTTGAGCTTTTGAAGCGCGATATCAGAACGCTTCTTGACCGCATTTCCGGGCACTACAAGAAGCTGATCGACGCGCGTGAAGCACGTAAATACCATGAAGAAGCTGTCGCGGTTATTGATTATCTTAAGCTTAACGCGTCCGGAGTCGTTCACAAGGTAACCAAGAGCATGGCGCGCCATAAGGCGATAAAGCTTATGGAGGAGGTCGGAATCTCCGAGCCTCGCATCCGCTATAAGCAGTATCCGTTTGAGTTTTCCGGCGGTATGAGACAGCGTATGGTCATCGCGATCGCGCTTGCCGCTGACCCCGATATCCTTATCTGCGACGAGCCTACTACGGCGCTTGACGTAACGATTCAGGCTCAGATACTTGAGCTGATCAACAAGATCAAGAAGGAAAGAAACCTTTCCATAATCTTTATTACTCACGACCTCGGCGTCGTTGCTAATATGGCTGACAAGATTGCGGTAATGTATGCCGGTAAGATCGTCGAATACGGAACATCGGAGGATATTTTCTATTCTCCCGCACATCCGTATACTTGGGCGCTTCTCTCGTCAATGCCCGATCTCGATACAAACGATAAGCTGGAATCTATCCCCGGTACGCCGCCGAATATGATCTACCCGCCTGTAGGTGACGCGTTCGCTGAGCGTAATAAGTATGCTCTTGCGATCGATTTTGAACAGCAGCCGCCCATGTTTGAGATATCCGATACACATTCCGCGGCAACGTGGCTGTTGCATCCCAATGCTCCGAAGATAGAAATGCCGGAGATCGTTAAGAACAGAATCAAGCGCATGAATGAACAATTTGAGAATAGCAAAAAAACCGCAAACGGAGGTGAAGGCAATGACTGAAAATAATTCTGTAAATAATGAAGTTTTATTAAAAGTCGAGCATCTTTGCCAATATTTCGGCTCAGGTAATAAGGTCAATAAGGCCGTTGACGATGTTTCGTTCGAGATCAAAAAAGGCGAGGTATTCGGTCTCGTTGGCGAATCCGGCTGCGGTAAGACGACAACCGGTCGTTCGATCATAAAGCTTTACGATATCACATCCGGTAATATATATTTCAAAGGCAAGAGAATCGCCGCCGGAACAATGTCGTACAAGAACGCTATCCGCGAGGCGAACGCTAAGTATAAAGCGGGTGAGATTTCCGCTGATGAGTATAAGCTTATCAAGCAGGAAAATATCGAACAGATCAAGCTCGCGAGACGCGATCACTACAAGTGCAACCGACTTTATTCAAAGGATCTGAAGCAGGAGCTTGAGAGAAAATATGACGCTTTGATCGCAGCTGCCGACGAATGCGATAAGCCTGAGCTTATCCGCAAAAAAGAGCAGGAGCTTGCTCATTCCGGCAAGCAGAAGTTCACAACGCAGATCCAGATGATCTTCCAGGACCCCGTTGCTTCGCTCGACCCGCGTATGACCGTTAAGGATATCATATCCGAAGGTCTTGTCATCCGCGGAGAAAAGGATAAAAAGTATATTGAAGAAAAGGTATACGAGGTACTTGAGCTTGTCGGTCTCGTGCGCGACCATGCCGGCCGTTATCCGCATGAGTTTTCCGGCGGCCAGAGGCAGAGAATCGGCATCGCGAGAGCGGTCATCATGAACCCTGACTTTATCATTGCCGATGAGCCTGTCAGCGCTCTTGACGTT
>CAYXNQ010000080.1:0-6375 GCA_964466545.1 uncultured Lachnospiraceae bacterium
TGCTGGCGCGTAAAATACTTTTGGCTTCGTCCCATTATCAGCATCATCAGCGCAAAGCCGAGCAAGCTTGCAAGTACCGCCGCTACAGTCATTCTTACGTCGGTTATAAGCAGCATTATGAAGCTTCCTGCAAAGAGTATCACGGAATGAACAAGAGTACCTACGCTTTGATTGAGCGATTGACCTATCGTATCAACGTCGTTCGTTACACGCGAAAGCACATCGCCCGTGCTTGTTTTATTGTAAAACCACATCGGAAGCCTATTGATCTTGCCAGAAATATCGGAACGCATCTTCTTTGACACGCGCTGAGTGACCGTCGCCATTATCAAGTTCTGAATGACCGATAGCACCCAGCCCGCCGCATAGAAGCAAACGAGAGTGATTGCGATCGCAAAGACCGCGTCCATGTCAATTCCTGTCAAGATTCCGTTTTTGATCTCATTCGTCAGCTCGCCGAGCTTATCGGGGCCGAGCAAAGTGAGCACAGTGCCGGCAGCCGCCGCCAAAACGCTTATCACGAGCCAAACAATATATTTTTTGCAGTAGTAAAGCAGTTTTTTCCACGTACCGACAAAATCTTTTGGCTTTTCGCCGCCGCGTCCGCGCATAGGACCGTGATTCGGGCGAGCAGATTTGTATTCTTTGTTTTCCATTACGCCAACTCCTCCTTTGAAAGCTGTGAGAGCGCGATCTGACGGTATACCTCACAGCTTGCCATCAGCTCGTCATGCTTACCCATACCCGCAATTTTTCCGTCCTCAAGCACGATGATCTTATCGGCGTCACGAATAGTACCTATTCTTTGAGCCACTATCAATCTCGTAGTATCGGCGCACGTCTCGTCAAGAGCCTTTCTGAGAACTCTGTCCGTTTTATAATCGAGAGCAGAGAACGAATCGTCAAATATCAATATCTCAGGCTTTCTTGCGATAGCTCTTGCGATAGATACCCTCTGCTTCTGTCCGCCCGAAAGATTAGAACCGCCCTGCGCGACGTATCCGTTATACGAGTCTTCCATTTTTTCGACAAATTCATCCGCCTGCGCGATTGCCGCCGCATTTTTCACCGTAGCTTCATCAGCCGCCTCTCTGCCGTTATCGCCGAACGCTATATTGGAGGTTATCGTTCCGCTGAACAGCGTAGCTTTTTGAGAAACATATCCGATCTTATTGCGAAGCGCGCGCTGAGTGTATTCCTTAACATTAATTCCGTCAACGAGTACCTCGCCGGACGTCGCGTCATAAAATCTCGGCACGAGATTTATAAGCGTTGTCTTTCCGCAACCGGTCGAACCGATGAAGGCAACGGTCTCGCCTTTCTTTGCCGTAAATGTAATATTTTCAAGCGTATCGCCTTCCGCCTCAGGATAACGGAAGGAAACGTTGCGAAATTCGATCTCGCCGATCTTCTCGTTGTTCGCATCGCCGAAAGTTCCGTCGGTTATCGACGGGTGCGTGTTGAGCACCTCGTTTATACGTGCCGCGGAAACGCTTGCTCGCGGAAGGATCATAAAGATCACGACAAGCATCATAAATGACATAACGACCTGCATTGCGTATGACGAGAATACGATCATATCCGAGAATAAACCGATCTTTTCCGTAATTGCGGCTTCGTTTATCAGAAATGCGCCGATCCAGTATATCGCAAGCGAGAGACCGCTCATTACGAGCTGTATGCTCGGCATCATAAACGACAGTGTACGCTGAGAGAAAAGCTGAGTCTCTGTCAGCTCAACATTAGCCTTTTCAAATTTATTTTCCTGATATTCTTCGGCATTATATGCTCTTACCACGTTCAAACCGGTCAGATTTTCTCTTGTTACTCGGTTAAGATTATCGGTAAGCGTCTGCATTTTTTTGAATTTCGGTATTGCGATAAGCATGCATATTCCGACTACAACCAGAAGCACGACGACCGCGATACCGGTCGAGAAGCTCCACTGCCATGACTTATCGAGTATCTTGCAGATAGCCCAAACCGCCATTATAGGCGCTTTAAGGAGCATTTGCAATCCCATAACGATGAGCATTTGCACCTGCACCACGTCGTTAGTCGTTCGCGTTAAGAGACTTGCGGTAGAAAACTTACCTATCTCCTCCATTGAGAACGACTGCACCTTGTGGAAAAGCTTGCCGCGCAGCGTAAAGCCAAGTCCTGCAGCAAGGCGCGCGGAGCAAACGGAGGTGATTACCGTCGAGATAAGGCTGCCAAGTGCCAACAATAACATCTTGCCGCCGGTGATCAATATCTCGGACATCTCGCTTCCGGGAGTTTGAACAAGCTTTGTTATCTCAGACATATAGTCCGGTATCGCCAGCTCAAGCCACACCGATACTACAATAAACGCTATCGCCACTGCGATCAGCAGCATTTCCTTTTTTGTAAAGTTTTTTAAGATCTTAAGCATTAATTTTACCTTTCGTTACTTATCACGAATTGAGTATATTCATAAATTCGTCTCCGGTGATCGTTTCGTTGATATACAAATACTCCGCAAGCTTATCAAGCTTAGCTCTGTCCTCGGAAATAATACTCTTAGCCTTTTCATACTGACGCTTTACCAGCTCGATCACCTTCTCGTCGATCTTGCTTTGCGTTTCTGCCGAGCAAGCAAGCGAGGAATCTCCGCCGAGATACTGATTTGTCACAGTCTCAAGCGCGACCATACCGAAATCGTCGTTCATTCCGTAGCGCGTTATCATCGCGCGAGCGAGCTTCGTCGCCTGCTCGATATCGTTTGAGGCGCCCGTCGTGATTGAGCCGACAGCTATCTCCTCTGCGGCACGGCCGCCGGTAAATGTCGCGATCTTATTTTCGATCTCTTCTTTAGTCATCAGGTAATGATTTCCGTCGTCGATCTGCATAGTATATCCGAGCGCACCGGAAGTTCTCGGAACGATCGTTATCTTTTGTACGGGCGCGGAATGTGACTGTTTCGCGGCTACAAGCGCATGCCCTATCTCGTGATAAGCCACTACCATCTTTTCCTTATCGGTGAGTATGGCATTTTTCTTTTGATAGCCCGCTATAACAGTCTCAATGCTTTCTTCAAGATCGGCTTGATTTGCGGACTGTCTCCCCTGACGCACGGCCCTGAGCGCAGCCTCGTTTACAATATTCGCAAGCTCGGCTCCGGAAGCGCCGGACGCCATTCGAGCTATATGAGTAAAATCTACGCCGGCGTCTACTTTTATCTTTTTAGCATGGACCTTGAGTATCTCCTCTCTGCCCTTAAGATCGGGAAGCTCAACCGGAACACGCCTGTCAAAACGGCCGGGACGAGTAAGCGCCGGGTCGAGCATTTCGGGACGGTTGGTTGCGGCGAGAATAATAACTCCGGTATTTCCTTCGAAGCCGTCCATCTCTGTAAGCAACTGATTGAGCGTTTGCTCTCTCTCATCGTTTCTGCTCATGCCGTCTCTGCGGCCTCCTATCGCGTCTATCTCGTCGATAAACACGATACACGGCGATTTCTCCTTTGCCTGCTTAAACAGGTCGCGCACCTTCGATGCGCCCATGCCGACGAACATTTCCACAAATTCGGAGCCTGACATGGAGAAGAACGGCACGTTTGCCTCTCCAGCTACCGCCTTCGCGAGCATCGTTTTACCTGTACCGGGAGGTCCGACAAGGAGAAGTCCCTTCGGCATCTTTGCACCGATCTGCTCGTATTTTTTCGGATTGTGGAGATAGTCAACTATTTCCGTGAGGCTTTCCTTCGCCTCATCCTCGCCCGCTACATCCGCAAATTTGATTCCGTTTGACGATTGCACGTAGACCTTGGCGTTGCTCTTGCCCATATTGAACATCATTGAGTTTTGGCCGCCCGATTTCTTCATAAGCGCACGGGATATTATCTGCCCGATAAGAATGAACAAAGCAATCGGTATTACCCAATTAAACAAAAGCTGTGAGAACAATCCCGGTTGTTCTACTATCTCGCCGGAGAATGAAGCTCCTGCCGAATAGAGCCGCTCAGTCATACCGGGGTCGGTGACGATACCGGTTTTATAGACATTCTTTTCGCTCTTATCTGTAAATAAAATATAGTTTTCGCTTTCTACGATCTGAACGAGACCGATATCTCCTACGTTCGTCATACTCATAAACGTGCCGTAATCCGTCTCTTTGATCTGTCGCTCCGCAAGATACGGGACCACGACCATATTCAGCACTAAGATCACAATGAGTGCAATGAGATAAAACGCAACAAGAGGCTTTTTGTTTTTCTTAACTTCTTTCATTATTTATTGATTCCTTTCTGCAGATCGGTAATATCACATCCCTCTCCGAGAGAACGCTCCTTATCTCCTCCGATATGGAAATAAATTCGCAAATTCGATCCATTCCGACGCGGTCTACCACCGCCGATATCTCGCCGAAAATCTTTGCCTCGATCTCCTGCGCTTTTTCTATTCCTTTCGGCGATAGAGTTATCATTACCACGCGGGCGTCATTTTTATCCCCGCTGCGCGTTATAAGCCCCTGTTCGCTCATTTTTTTGAGCAGGACTGCAACGCGCGCACTGCTTACGTGCATAAATTCGCTGATATTGCCGGCGGTAAGCGGCGCTTCGGCTTCATACAAAAGCTTAAGCACAGCTCCGAAACCGGCGTTCCCGTCGCCTATTACCTTAAAGAATCTCACATTATTGAGACCCTTTAGGCGTTCCCAAACAAATTCGATATCTTTTCTCGTTGCCACAATATTTACCTTCGCTTTTAATTGTTAACTCGGTTAGCAATCTTCTGAAAAATTATGAAGCCGCCCGATACCAGTATCGAAAAGCCTCATTTTACTAATCGGAAACAGCCTCAAAAGCCTCTTCCGCTTGTACAGGTGATATTATACCACAGCAAATTAGCACTTTCAATAACAGAGTGCTAATTTATTGTTAAGTTTTTATTATCATATTTTATATTTTTTTAGACGGAGCCGCACAGCAAAAGAAATGCGCGCAGACACGAAGCCGCGCGCATCACATACGGATATTTTTATTCGGTCTAAAAGATCTGCGGCAAAACAAGCGAAATTAGCAATCCCGCGATAAGCGACGTAAGATTTGCCGTTATCGCATAGACCACGTAATAGCGCTTCAAACGGGAGCGTTCGGACAATCTGTTCATAAGCAAGCAGTACACCAAAGCTTCGATTACGATTACGAGAGCTTCAAGCAAAGCATAAACGCCGATGTACACCCCATATCCGTATCTCGCCGAAAAATCCATATAATTCAAACTCAGATTCAGCGCAAGCTGAGTAATAACGTTAACGCAGGCTAAAACCAACAGCTGTTTCTTTTCGTAAAGCTTAAACAAAAGCGCGACCGCAAGCTCGATCAAGACCGTCAAGAATACGCGAATCACAAAGCACCCAAGCTCCTGACGCCACATATACGAGCGATAAGCGTTGATACGATAATTTGACGATCGCTCTCCGTCATATTCTGTGCCGACGATCTCGCGACCGTTCATATCAACGGTATAATATGTATCAAACGCATATCTGTGCAAAATCTCGCTGACCGCATACGTGTTGCTCTCAGGATAATACAGCAGTATCTTAAATGAATCCGGCGGGTAGTAGTTCCACTCGATTGTTTTGGAATCGCTCACGAGCGTCTCGCTATGCTGAAGGAAATAATATCCATCCGTATCCTCATACTCAGCAAAAGCCCGCCAAGTTTCGTAATCGAGAAGCGCGTTCGGGTACAGCTCGTTTCCGGAATGATACGCTTCGGCGGCATCGCCGTTCCAAGCCGTATACGGTCCGGTGCTGGGATGTTCAGACAACAGCGTTCCGTAGCACAGCTCGTCACCCATATTCAAAAACTGAATATTTACGGAGGCTTTCGGTCCCATATCGGCATATGCAAGAGGCGTAAAAGCAAAAAGCGCGATTACCGAAAAAATGAATATCGCAATAAATCGTGTCCGTTTCCTGTGCATAAATTTCCTCCTGATTAATTGTATATTTTCCGATACCGTAACAATGCGCAGTTGCGCACTACGATAGCTTGACGACTATAACTCCGTCGATCGTACAGATCGAGCCTTCAGCCGGATAACACGGCATTTGCTTAAACGACTCCGTTTTCTGAACAGTCTCGCAAAAATCCGCGTCCGCCCAATTGTAATCGGTCGCGAGAAAATATCTCAGAAATTCGCTCCGCGTATATATGTTCGCCGCATCCGATGCGGTAAGCGCACCTATCAGATTCGTGTCACGAACCGGTGCGTCGATCTGTGCTCTGCCGATAAGCGCTACCCTTGATTCTTCGGTATATCCCTCCTGAAGCTCTATCTTTGCCGTAAGCTTAACATAGTAGGCGTAGACGCTCTCGTAGGTGATATCCATAGCGAAATATGC
>CAYXNQ010000081.1:0-6370 GCA_964466545.1 uncultured Lachnospiraceae bacterium
GATACGACGGTGATCTTCGCCTTCTCCTGAAGCTCCGCGATCGTCAAAGCGCCGCAGTTGCACATCGTTGAGCGGACCTTGCCGAGCGTAATCGCAAGGTTGTCCTTCATCGCGCCGGCATAAGGAACATACGAATCCACGCCTTCCTCAAACGAAAGCTTGGACGCGCCGCCCATATCGTATCTCTGCCAGTTGCGAGCGCGGGCGGAGCCTTCGCCCCAGTATTCTTTCATATAATTTCCGTTGATATTGACCTTGTTTGTCGGGCTTTCGTCAAAACGTGCAAAGTATCTTCCGAGCATACAGAAATCCGCGCCCATCGCCAACGCAAGCGTAATATGATAATCATATACGATACCGCCGTCGGAGCATATCGGAATATATATACCTGTCTCACGGTAATATTCGTCGCGAGCCGCCGCGACCTCGATCACAGCGGTAGCCTGCCCTCTGCCTATACCCTTCTGTTCGCGCGTTATGCATATCGAGCCGCCGCCGATTCCGATCTTTATAAAGTCGGCTCCTGCTTCTGCAAGAAATCGGAAGCCTTCTCGGTCAACTACGTTTCCTGCGCCTACCTTCACGGAATCACCATAGTTGTCTCTGATATATTTGAGCGTGAGCGATTGCCACTCGGAGAAGCCCTCGGATGAATCGATGCACAAAACGTCAGCTCCCGCCTCGATAAGCGCAGGAACACGCTCGGCGTAATCTCGCGTATTGATACCCGCTCCGACAACGTATCTCTTGGAGGAATCAAGCAGCTCAAGCGGATTGTTCTTATGTGAATCGTAGTCCTTTCTGAAAACGAATGCAACGAGATGATCGTTTTCATCAATTATCGGAAGCGAATTGAGCTTGTTATCCCAGATAATATTGTTAGCTTCCTTGAGGCTCGTTCCCTCGCGTGCAAAGATCAGCTTATCGAACGGAGTCATAAACTCGCTGACGCGCGTAGCGGGATCCATACGGCTTACGCGGTAATCGCGACTTGTTACGATTCCGAGAAGCTTTCCACAGGGCGAGCCGTCGTCCGTAACGGCAACCGTAGAAAAACCGTTCTTCGCCTTCAGCTCAAGAATATCGGCGAGCGTCTGATCTGGACGAATGTTTGAGCCGGATACAACAAAGCCCGCCTTATAATTTTTGACTCTGCGAACCATATCCGCCTCGTCCTTGATCGACTGCGAACCGTATATAAAGGAAATACCGCCTTCGCGTGCAAGAGCGATAGCCATTTTATCATCCGATACCGACTGCATGATCGCCGATACGAGAGGAATGTTCATTGAGATAGCGGGAGTCTCTCCTCGCTTAAATTTTGTGATAGGAGTTCTGAGACTTACATTGTCGGGTCTGCACTCGCACGAAGAATATCCCGGAACGAGAAGATATTCGCTGAAGGTTCTCGCCGGCTCCTGATAATAATATGCCACTGCCGTATTCTCCTTTGTAAATTGATTAATATTTTAATAGACCGCACAGCAGCGCTGTTTACGTAAAGGGAAAGCGCCGTTATGCTTATATTTGTGCTTATTTGGTTTATTATATCACAAAAAGTCGGAGAAGTCAATGCGCACAGCCACAATCATTTTTCTCCGGCTCGCGAAAAATCCAAATCCCGACGGCAAATATAGAAAGCGGAAAAGCCGCGTGGCCTTTCCGCTTTCCGTTACGTCCCGCAAAGACGTAAAATATATTTTTTCGTTCTCGGCGCAACACGCCCGTCTATCGCAAAAACGCACATACACAGCGTAATGATATCGCTTTTCAGCTCATCGTCGATCACGGAAAAAATACGGCGCATATTCTCCGTATACCTGAGCGGAGATATTCTTCCGCCTGCGTCGCGCCTTACCGCATCCTTCACAGTCGAAAGATCGAATTCTTCGCCAAAGGTCTGCAAAAGCGACGGATATATCAAAACGTAATCGCGTTCGCTGAGTCTGCCGTCAGATACCGCAGAGCCGATCAAAAATCCGGCTAAGGCATCTGCGGGGTCTTCGCCGACCGTCGAAATGCACCGAAGTCTCTCAAGCACGGTGACCGACGTTTTTCTGAGCAAGGCCCATTTCCCGACAGCAGACAATCTTTCAAAAGAGTCGCAAAGCTTTTTGAATTCAAACATCGCTTTAAGCCCGTTTCTTTAATGTTAAATAATGAATCGGTAGTTTACAGAGGGAGATCCTTCTTTGTGAATCTGAGAGCACCAGCAATATAACCGACTATTCCGAGTACAGCGAGTATCGCGAATTTAGGAATGAAGTCATTCGTACCTTCGATGATCGAAATTACATCGAACATTGATATGATCGTCGTGTAATTAAAATAATTCAATGCGTCAAGACGAACAACAGACGGAATTACAGGACTTCCGAACAGTCCAAGCATCGCCGCGACGAGCGCAAATATGCTAAGGCCTCCGCCGATCGCCATAGAGCGCTTGCTACGGTCGAATACACATGAAGTGAAGAAGCAAAGTCCGGACAGCGCGAGCAGTACCAAGAACGCTCCGATATTCAAAAGCACAAGCTTACCGTAAGTCAGCTCGACCTCCTCGGTGATAAGCGAGAGACAAACGCAACCTGTCACGGTAGTAAGCGAGAACATCGCGAAGAGCGAGCCTATCAGATATACTGCCTGCGTGAACATCACCGTGCTTCTCTTGGTAGAAGTCGAAAGAACGTACGCCATAGAGCCGCTGTCCACCTGTCCGGCTACAAGATTGTTTGACGCCATTATCATATATATGATCGGCAAAAGCAATCCCGCCAGCTTATAGAAGATAGAACCGACGATGAGCGTATAGAGATCCGCCTGTCCGATCTCCTCAAGGGCGTCGGATACTGCCGACGGCAAAGTTGACAAAAAGCTTGACGAGACCTCTGCCGCAAGGCTTTCCCGCTTTGCCGCGATTGCCGAAGCATAAGCCTCATCGCTGTCAAACGCGCCGTTTGCATAACTTTCACCGAGAAGTTCAAGTTCATAGTCGAGCCTGCCGCGATAGGTAACGGTCGCCGTTCTCGCCAAATTTTTTATGGAATCATATGTATATCCGAAGGACTCATATTTTTCCTCGGTAACACCATATGCGGAAAGCGCCTCCATCAGCGCTTCGACCGCCTCACTGCCGGACATATTTCCGGCAAGAAATACCGCCGAACATATCTCCGCTCTTTCTTCGCGATATTCCGCACGCTCCGCGGACTCGACAAAATCGGAAGCGTCGCCGGAGCTGATATGCGCAAGCAACGACATATAGTCGTAGGTCTCCGGAATCGCCTCGCCGTTTTCGGTATAGAAGTCATCGAACGTTCCGTTAGGATTCAGCGCATACATGACCGAGCCAAGCAGCTCCTGAGCCTCAGCCGAATCTGCCTTATATCCGCTTGCAGAAGCCTTATCGAGAAGATATTCCTGAAGCTCGTCGCACGCGGCGCTGTACGCGGCGGTAACGGCAGCCGTCTCCGTAAGCGGCGTCTTTTCCTTCCACTCGGATATCGCATTCAGATAATCTTCCGCGGAAGCGAAATCACTCTGCTGAGGCATAGCCGATTGCCATACCGCAACGCTATCGACGTAAGCCTGGCCGGCAGCTGTATTGATCTCGGGCATAGCGCTCTGCCATTTTCCAATAGCCGCGGAATATATCGACGGATCGGAAAAGTCGCTCTCCTGCGGCATTTCCGAAAACCAAAGAAGATACGACAGCGTATCAGAGGCATTTTCCGAAAGCAAGCCGTCAAACTTCTTCAGTCCGTCCTCCGCATTGGCGTAATACGAAAGCGCGCGCTTCTGCATCTGGGCGTCGACTTCCTTTATTATTATTGTATCCTGTATCGAATTTTTAACCTCGCCGATATTTCCGCTTCCGGAAATCATCATAACGCAGGCAAGCATAAAGCAAACGGCGAAGGTTATAATTCCCCACATCGTGCCGTTCGCCTTGCACGACTGCTTAAATAGAGCTTTGCTGAACATGGTATTCTCCTTTACAATTTTTCATTTGAGTCCGACATTAAAATACGCTTAAAGTGCATTTCAAGCGTGTACGGAAGCTGAGAAATAAACTTAACGTCATAGTTTTTCAGCCTTGACAGAAGCTCGGCGGTATCAGTCGCCGGTATCCGTATCGTAACCTGATCGTACTGTTCCTGCAATCGTATTTTCTCAAATTTTTCCGCAAGGAAACGCCTATAATCGTCAGACGTGTGAAATTCTATCTTAAAGTCCTTCACAGAGCGGTTCCTTATGTCGTTCATATCGCATATATCAACGATCCTGCCGCCGTTTATCAAAGCAACTCTGTCGCACGTTTTTTCAAGCTCGTCAAAGCTGTGACTGCTCATAAATATCGTCTTTCCCTTGCGGTGTTCTTCCTTGATTATATCAAGAAACGTAGCTCGCATAAGCGGATCAAGCCCCGTTGTCGGCTCGTCAAGTATGATTATCGGAGAATCGTTCATCAGCGCGGCAACAAGCGCGGTCTTTTGCTTCATGCCCTTGCTCATACGCTTAAGATTCGCGCGCGGGTCAAGCTGAAGCCGCTCGATAAGCTCGTTGGCATATGACATATCCGATAACGACAGAAAATCAGCCTGGCATTTCAAAAAATCAATTCCCGTCTTAAGATCGGGAAACGCTATCTCGCCCGGCACATATCCGATATTTTTAACTATCTCGCTTGAGTGTTCCCACGAAGAAAGTCCGCCGACAACAGCTTCTCCTGCGTCAGGCTTCAAAAATCCCATGATATGACGGATCGTCGTGGTCTTTCCGCTTCCGTTAGTGCCGACGTATCCCACCATCTCGCCTTCGCCTATCGACAGGTCAAGATCAAAGACGCCGCGTCCGCCGCCGTAATCCTTTGTAAGACGCTTTGTTTCGATAACGTTCACTTCAAAGCACCTCCAAAATCTTTATCTTCCTTGTAAAATTTCATAAAGTAATCTTCAAGCGTTTCTTTCCTGTTGCTGAACGAAGCGACGGCAACGGAAGACAGCAGGGCTATCAGCTCATTCATATCTCTGTCCTCAACCGAGATATAGCTCTCGCGATCTCCGCCGCTCAAAGAGCGCAACGAGCTGATCTTTTTGCTTCTGTCGGAGAACTCCGCCTTTGCCGCCGCATTTTCAAATACAATATTGTAATACTTACGCGAAGCGTGCCGCAGATCGTCTGCCACAAATTCCGAAACTATTCTGCCGTCCTTGATTATCGCGATGCGATCGCAAGTCGAATCGATCTCGGAAAATATATGGCTCGACAGCAAGATAGTCTTTCCGCGCGCCTTTTCCTCATGTATAAATCCGATAAAAGTCTCCTGCATCACCGGATCGAGACCGCTCGTCGGCTCGTCGAGGATAAGCACCTCCGGATCCGACATGAACGCCGTAACAACAGCAAGCTTTCTTTTTACTCCGAGACTCATTCGCTTGGTATCGCCGCGCAGCACTCCGTTATCAAGCTCAAACAGGTCGAGCATTTCATGCAGTCGCGATTCATTGTGTATTTTCTGAAGGTCCTGCATCATGCGTATAAATTCGCTTCCGGTAAGCCCCGCGGGGAGCGCGATCTCTCCGGGAATGTAGCCGATGCGATTAAGTATTCTGTCATAGTCCGAAAAAGTCTCTCTGCCGAATATCTTTGTTTTTCCGGAATCGGGTCTTGAAAATCCCATCAGGTGACGTATCGTTGTGGATTTTCCCGCACCGTTAGGACCGAGAAATCCGAATACCTCTCCGGAGTCAACGTGAATATCGACGTCAAACACGCCTCTGCCGAAGCCGTAATCCTTCGTTAGCTGTGAAACTTCAATAATGTGCGTGCCGTTTGCCTCTGAAATCATTATCGATCTCAAGCTCCTTTCTTTTTTAACACTGTTGACATTTGAACTGTGTTGCATTATAATATAAGCAGGCAAAAAATCAAAGCACACATATTCGCGCAACGTTAATATTTAGACAACGCAGGCGTATGTGTTCAATTCGGAGGCAAAAATGAAAGCTCAAAACCTAAACAACTCATCAAAGAAGACGCGGAGACTTATCAAAAGGATATTCGCTGAGATGCTTTCCGAAAAAAAAGAGCTTGGGAAGATCTCCGTAAGCGAGCTGTGCGCACGCGCGGATATAAGCCGCGGGACATTTTATTCTCATTACGACGACATCTACGGCGTAGCCGAAGATTATGAAAACGAGCTGATCGACGCATTTTTCGACAACGCGCTTTTGTTAGGCTCAAAAGACATAATGCATTTCATTGATTCCGTGTTTGAATTTATCGAAAAGAATAACGAAAATTATCGCTTGCTCTGCAAATCCAACGATTTTCTGTTTGCGGCCAAAAAATTAACGGCTATCGCGTCCGG
>CAYXNQ010000082.1:0-6308 GCA_964466545.1 uncultured Lachnospiraceae bacterium
GACGCTTTCGCATTTTGATGGTCAAAAAATGAAATGGAACGTTGAAAGCTTTGATCTGGTTCAGTCGGTCGGAAGCGTCGCGGCGATGCTGCAGGCTGAGGTCAATTCGCACGGGCACCGATTGACGTTGAGCTTTGCAAGCAAAGAACAGCTCATTACGGGTGACAAGGCGAGGATCGAACAGGTCCTCATCAATATTATGTCGAATGCGATCAAGTATACGCAGGACGGCGGCGAGATCAATGTGAGAACAGCTTTCAGCGACGGCGAAGCGACTGTTGAAATAACGGATAACGGTATCGGAATCTCAAAAGAAGATATTGCGCATTTGTTTGAGAGATTTTACCGTGTCGATAAATCGAGAAATTCGTCGGTTGCCGGAACGGGACTCGGACTTGCCATCGCGAAGGAGATCGTTGACGCGCACGGCGGTAAGCTTACGGTTGATTCATCGCTCGGTTACGGCACGACGTTCAGGATAATGTTGCCCGTCAGATGTGCGCTTGAGGGACAGCAAAGTATTTGAAAATGAGAGGAGAGTTGCATACGGTGAAACGGCTTCGCGCATTCTTGATGAATACGGCGCTGGCGCTTTCGATGGTCGCTTTCGCGGTCCTGATCGTCTTGTGCTTTTACCGTATCAATTCCGGTATTAACGCCGACCGCGGCGAGCACTTTGACATGGCGGGACTTACGTCGGATCCGAACTATGAGAGCGTAGATCTCGGCGAAAGTCTCGGAGTGGCTTTTGTCGGCTTTAGGTACGAAAACATAAATCGCGGATTTATCAATTCGTCTCCCGCTGTAGACGAGCTGTTACGCGAGACGTCCTCACAGCTTCGAGTGCTTCTTTTGCAGGAGCCGTCGTATCTCGAAGATGAAAACGGAGATGTTTGGAAATCGGCGATCGCGTCGGAAAGCTATATCTACATAAAGCTGTTTTCCGAGCTTCCGCATAAAGTTTTGACGGCACTGCTCGGTAATTCCGATATGTCGCTCGGCGGAGAATCGTATATGATATCCGAGCTTGTCGTTCTGCCGGGCGAATCGGATACCGCGCTTTACGCACGCAATGCAAGCGGAGGGCTGGTGCTGTTTGAATGTAATATAGTTATTGATACAAACAGGATATTCGCGCTCGAGAAAGCGTATCACGCGGACGGCTTCGATTATTCTTATGTATCAGATGCCGATGCTCATACGGTCGCGCTCCCGTTTTCGTCTTTGAGCTATTCTCGTTTGTCTGTCGATTGCGGATATTCACGTGACGAGAGCTTTAATTACGATCTGCTGACGTGGTTCGGTCTGGAGGTCAAAAAGGCTTCCGGCGACGCGGCATCGGGCTATACGTATCTTACCGACGCGGGAGCATTTTTCATCGGAAGCACTCTTACATATTCATCGAGCGGGCTTGGAATCAACTTAAATACGTTGACAATCGGCGAAAACGCGGGTGACGTTTATTCGTATCTTTCGGCGGGAGCCGTGCTGATCAACGAGATCAAGAATTACGGGTATATATGCGACGGCATCGACGTGTATCTTGGCGACGTGATATATGATAATAACACCGTAACGCTCAAATACGGATATTCTTTTGATAATATCGCGTTCGGCGACGATTGCTACGGTCGCGTTGTGATCAAAAACGGAAAGATAGAGCAATTTTCGTTTTCGATTATCGAGCGTGCCGACAAGCTCGGAGACGCTGCGAGCGATAATCCGAGTATGCTGTACTATTATGCGCTTTCCGAGAAAAAATGCGTCGTCGATCTCAGACCGATATATACGCTCACGGACAGCGGCGATTATGACGTGAAGTGGTATGCCTTTGCGCTTGCGGGAGGTGATGAGCGTGAAATTTAGGAACGTGAAGCTCGCGCTCCTCATTCTATTTACGCTTATAGATCTGTGTCTCGTAGGCGTATATATTAATGTAGATTCGGGCGACTTGCCGAAAAAAGATTTTTATAAAGACGCGAAAAAAATGCTTGCCGATAAAGGCATCGATGTGAGCGAGGAGTATATCTCCTTTGAAGCTCGCGCGGCGTATGTTTACGAGCTTTCGATCGGAGGCTCGTATTATGAGCGCGCCGCAAAGCTGATCGCTTTTGGCGAAGATCCGAGCTACAGCTTTGACGTGCCTGAGGGCGAGCGGTACGGATTTGAAAGCGGAGCGAGCGTTGTATTCTTTGACAGGCTTGGATTTTATTACAGAGCGGACGACACACAGAGTAGCGAAGAATATCTGGCTTTGGCGAGTGACGGCGCTAATGCAGGCGAACTGACGGCTGTTGCGGACGGAGAACTTCCCGACGCGGCGCGCGAGCTTGCTGACAGGCTTTCACGCCTCGGCGGAGATGCAGGAGACGAGGTTGCGCTGAAAGCCGCCGTAGAGGAGGCATATTATTCGCCGAGCAACGAGCTGTATATCATCAAATACAGGCAGTATGCGGGACAAGTCCCGATCGCGACAGGCTCGATAACGGCTGTTATATCGGACGGCGACTGCGCGGCGATGTACGGAAATTGGTTGTTTACTGATATATCCTACAGCTTGGAAGCGCAGATATGCGATTATGTGAATATACTGTTTAATGCAAGGAGGATCGTCTCGCAAGACGAGACGCCCGTCATAAATATCGAACGTATAGACGGCGTTTACACGGTATACTATTCTCGCGTGGCGGGAAAAGTATTTCTGATCCCTGCCGAAAACGTTAAATATAACGGAGAAAATTGCCTAATAAATGCGATAAGTGGCAACGAATACACAAATTCGTCCGATTAAAAGACTGATTTTTTGTGCAGTAATTGCCGTTATGTAAAAAAAATGAAAATATTCGCGAAAACCTCTTTATTTATTTACTGTATACTGATATAATATACTCTGTGACCTCCTGACGAAAGGATAGGCTCAATAATGGAATTATTTCAAATACATGGCGGTATTCCGCTTCGCGGAACTGTTGAGATAAGCGGTATGAAAAATGCCGCCTTGCCGATAATATTCGCGTGTGTACTTGTTAAAGATAAATGTGTAATAGAAAATATACCCAATGTCAGCGACGTTTCCGTTTCTCTTGATATACTCAGAGGAATGGGCGCAAAGATCAGAACGGTCGGACGTAATTCGATCGAGATCGATTGTACCGAGCTTCGCGGAAGCACTGCGGAGTACGAGCTGGTAAGAAAGCTGAGAGCGTCTTATTATCTCTTAGGCGCTGAGCTCGGCAGATTCGGCGTATCGCGAGTCGGATTTCCCGGCGGTTGCGATATCGGAACCGGTTCACGTCCTATAGATCAGCACATAAAAGGCTTTGAAGCAATGGGATGTACCGTCAACACCGACGGCGGTTATATTGATATTACCACAAAGCACGGTGTGCGCGGGACCAACATTTTCTTTGATATAGTATCCGTCGGAGCGACGATCAACGTTATGCTGGCGGCGGTAACGGCGAGAGGCACTACGATAATCGATAATCCGGCGCGTGAGCCGCATATAGTCGATCTCGCAAACTTTCTCAACACCTGCGGCGCGAAGATCACAGGCGCCGGCACGGATATGATAAAAATCCGCGGAGTAGAATCGCTCCACGGCTGCACATACGCGATCATCCCGGACATGATCGAGGCGGGAACATATATGATAGCCGCTGCTGCAACGGCGGGCAGAGTAACGGTCAGAAACATCATTCCGAAGCACGTGGATTCTATCACGGCTAAGCTTCAGGAGATAGGCGTAAGTGTTACTGAGCACGATGATTACGTTGTGGTGGAAGGAAACGGAAAATATGACAGGACCAGCGTGAAAACACTTCCGTATCCGGGCTTCCCGACTGATATGCAGCCTCAAATGACAGCCTTGCTTTGTCTGTCGGACGGAGTAAGCTATGTCAGCGAGGGAGTCTTTGAAAATCGCTTCAGATACGTTGACGAGCTTCGCAGAATGGGCGCTACCATAAAGGTCGACGGACGAACGGCTGTCGTCGAAGGCGGAAATCAGCTCTCCGGCGCTCCCGTAAGGGCGATGGATCTGAGGGCGGGCGTTGCGCTCGTTATCGCCGGACTTGCGGCTCGCGGACTTACGGAGATATCCGACGTTCGTTTTATTGATCGCGGATATGACGATATCGTAGGCAAGCTGAGAGCGCTCGGCGCCGATATTAAACGTATAAACATACCGGAATCTGTAGAGATGCCGGCGGCAAATTGAAAAATTAAGAAAGAAGGATATAAAAATGAGAGTTGACAAAAATTCCGTAATCGGAGATGTTCTTGATTATGACATTGATACCGCGCAGTTTTTCTTTGAAATAGGAATGCACTGCCTCGGTTGCCCCGCATCGCGCGGCGAAAGCATCGAAGCTGCTTGCGAGGTACACGGAACCGACGCAGACGCGCTTGTTGAAAAGATCAATAAGTTCCTCGACGAAAAAGAAGCAAAATAATTACGGTGCAAGGCAACCTACGGGTTGCCTTGAGCTTTATGACGATGAACAGATCAGTTTTACTTGATTCACGAATGTCGGCGATAGCGGATAGCGTGTCGTGCGATTCTGTCGTGGTCGACGTCGGATGCGATCACGGATATGTCGCGATCGAGCTGGTATTGAGCGGGAAGGCGCGCCGCGTTATAGCGTCCGATATCAATCGCGGACCGCTTGATACCGCAATAGCCAATGCGAAAAGATATTCGGTATACGATAAGCTCAAATTCGTTTTGTCAAGCGGTCTTGACGCCATAGATTGCGAAGCGGAGGGCGTCACGGATATTGTGATCGCCGGAATGGGCGGAGAGCTGACTTGGAGTATAATCTCGCGATGCGAATATATAAAAACGGCGCGCGTAAGACTGATCCTTCAGCCGATGTCTGCGCAGGATATACTGAGGCGCGAGCTTGCTGAAAACGGTTTTTGTGTGCATGACGAGCTTCTCGCAAAGGACGGAGATCGTATATATCAGCTCTTGATCGCGCAGTATGACGGCGTTCCGCGCAATATAGCTCCTGCGCAGGCTTTGCTCGGCGGATATCCGAAATCGCAGGGAAACGAATATTTCACCGAGCTTGCTCGCCGCAAGCTTGCCGAGCTGAACAAAAAAAGATCGGGACTGCTTCGCGGCGGCAGAGACGCTTCCGCAGAGACCGATCTTATATTTCAAATCAACGATATTATCGAAAGTGAGATAAATAATGACGATTCGCGAGCTATATAGATATTTCGATGAAAAATATCCGAGATCGCTTGCGTGCGATTGGGATAACGACGGACTTATGTGTACGCTCGACGGAGAAGCGGCGGTGAGTGGCGTTACCGTTGCGCTTGACGCCACCGAAAACGCGATCATGCATACAGCGGAGATGGGACATAATGTACTTATAACGCATCATCCGCTTATATTCAGAGGCGTAAAGGAGCTTTCCGGAAACGGCGTGATTTCGCGCCGCGCGCTTTGCGCAATGCGAAGCGGCGTCAGCGTGATGTCTTTTCATACGCGACTCGATTCTGCCTTCGGCGGCGTGAATGATGCGCTTGCCGCTCGGCTCGGCGTGTCTTCTTGCGTCGTTTTCGGAAATTCCGAGGCTATGCAGATAGGACGGTGCGGGGAGCTTGCAAGCCAATGTTCGCTTGCGGATTTTTCGCAATTTGTTGAACGCTCTCTCGGTGCAAAAGCGCGTGTGTACGGAGCACGAGATCATGTGAAGCGAGTCGCTCTTGTCGGCGGCTCCGGCGGAGATTTTTTGAACGAGGCTAAAGAAGCCGGCGCCGACACCTTTGTTGTAGGTGAAATTTCGTATCACACTGCATTAGATGCCTCCGACGACGGCATAAACGTGATCGAAGTCGGACATTACGAAAGCGAATTTCCGATTTGCGATGTTCTTTGCTCTGAGGTAAGGGCTATCGGTGTTGACAAAGCTGACGTATTTTGCCGCTGATCAAACGGCAAACAGCGTTATATCCCAATCCGGCAGGCACGGAGCACGGCGCAGATAAAGACGTTTGTTCGGCATCAGCTCGGCGATCAGGAGAGGAAGCTCAAAAAGATCGTAACTTTTGTGATATACTGATACGGCGAGCGCGGGAGATGCTTCAAGCAGCGTTTTTGTACCGCCGCGTATCGCTTCAAGCTCATAGCCTTCTGTGTCGAACTTGATAAGATCCGGCTTTGCATTTTCCGCAAGCTCGTCAAGCGTAACTGTTGTTACCGTAAATTCATCGGCACGTCTCGCGATTCCGTCTATTGCGGCACCGCGTGAACCGCCGCCTCTGAATTCGGCAGTGCCGGAGCTATCGCTGAT
>CAYXNQ010000083.1:0-6218 GCA_964466545.1 uncultured Lachnospiraceae bacterium
AAAAAAAGGTCTGAAAAAGCTCATTGCCCTTGCACCCACACAGGGCAGACGAATCGTAAACGGCAAGGAAGAAATGATTTCTGCCGATGAAATCTGCAAAAATGATATTCTCCGTATCCTTCCCGGAGAAACTATTCCGGTAGACGGCATCATCATAAGCGGAGAAACTTCCGTTGACCAGTCTATTATGACCGGCGAATCCATGCCGGTGGACAAAACTGTAAATGATGAAGTGTTCTGCGGTACGATCAACCGTTTTGGCGCGATCGACATCCGTGCTACCAAAGTTGGCGAGGACAGTTCTTTACAGAAGCTTATCCGTATGGTGCAGGAAGCGGAAGATAAAAAAGCACCTATGGCACGAATTGCCGATACTGCGGCAAGCTGGCTTGTTCCTGCGGCAATGGTGATTGCAATAATTGCCGGTCTTGTGACGAAAGATATTGTTCGCGCGGTTACGGTTTTGGTTGTTTTCTGCCCATGCGCCTTGGTGCTGGCTACGCCTACAGCAATCATGGCGGCTATCGGACAGGCAACAAAACATGGCGTTATCATTAAATCCGGTGAAGCTCTGGAAAAAATGGGAGAGGTCGATACCATTGCATTTGATAAAACCGGCACGCTTACATACGGCAATCTGGAAGTGTGTGACATTCTCTCTTTCAGAAAAGATCTGGACGAAAACACTTTATTGTCCATGGCGGCATCCGCCGAAGCAAAAAGCGAACACCCCCTTGGAAAATCCATTGTTGCCTGTGCCAAGAAGCGAAATGTGCCTATACTGGAATCAAGTGCGTTCAAAATGACCGGCGGCAAAGGAATTTTCGCAGAAGTCTGCGGCAAAAAGCTGCTCTGCGGCAACGAAAATTTTCTGGCAGAATACGGTGTTCATATTGACGATTCCGTTTATACCGTTTTGGAAGAATTGCGAAACAGCGGTAAAGCTTCCGTTCTTGTTTCCGAAGATAACGAATGCATCGGTGTTCTGGCAATGTCCGACGTTCTCCGTCCGGAAGCAAAAGACATGGTGACGAGACTTCACTATATGAATACCGATATCGTTCTGCTGACCGGAGACAATCAGAAAACCGCCGACTACTTTGCTACGCAGGTCGGAATCCGCAAGGTTCACGCTCAACTTTTACCGGAACAAAAGGTTAGCAGCATTACCGACCTTCAAAAGAGCGGTCAGACTGTGTGCATGATCGGCGACGGTATTAATGACGCACCGGCTCTAAAAACTGCCAGCGTTGGTGTTGCTATGGGCGGACTCGGCAGTGATATTGCGATAGAAGCGGCTGATATTGTACTGATGAGCGATGCTATTTCCAAACTACCCTACCTGAAACGGCTATCGTGTGCCACCGTAAAAACCATCAAAGCAAGCATTACGCTGTCCATGTGTATCAACTTCTTAGCGGTAACGCTGTCAGTTCTCGGTTTGCTCAATCCTACCACCGGAGCCTTGGTGCATAATGCCGGTTCCTGTTTCGTGGTACTGATTGCCGCACTGCTGTATGACAGAAAATTTGAATAAAAGCAAGGCATGGCTATCCCGAAACGGGAAACGCAGCTTGGAGCAAAAAATTACACCTCCTATGAATTGAGGAATTCCGGGCATATATTGCCATAAGTTTCACTAATAAATATAAGGTAAAACCAAAAAATCGGGAAGCTTTGGCTTCCCGATTTTTCTATTGCATTTTTGACTCGCGGATATATCCGTAAAACCGAATTATCAAGCTCAAGCGTTCTTAAGCGCAATTGCGGCTTTAGCTTTCGCGGCGATAGCCTTTGCGTCAAGGCCGTAAAGCGAAATAAGCTCTTTTGCGGGGCCGCTTCTTCCGAATACGTCATTAATACCGACACGCATTACGGGAGTCGGGCAAGTGCTTGAGAGGCACTCGCAAACGGCAGCGCCGAGACCGCCGATAACCGTGTGCTCCTCGCACGTAACAACAGCGCCGCAACGCTTTGCTTCCGCAATAACGATCGCTTCGTCAAGAGGCTTAATAGTGCCGAGATTTACGACAGACGCGCTGATGCCTTCGGATGCAAGAAGCTCACGTGCGATAAGCGCCTCATTTACCTCGATACCGGTAGCGAAGATCGCAACGTCGTTACCGTCTGCAAGCTTAACGCCGCGTCCGATCTCAAACTTATAATCCTTATCGAAAAGGACCGGAACAGCAAGACGACCGAAACGTATATAACACGGTCCGTCATATTTAATAGCGGCTTCAACAGCGAGACGAGCTTCAACAGCGTCCGCAGGAACCATTACTACCATGCCAGGAATCGTGCGCATGAGCGCAATATCTTCATTACACTGATGCGTAGCTCCATCCTCGCCGACGGTTATACCGCCGTGAGTTGCTCCAATCTTAACATTTGTATGCGCGTATCCGAGCGAGTTTCTTACCTGCTCATAAGAGCGGCCTGCCGCAAACATAGCGAAAGTCGACGCAAACGGAATCATGCCGCCGAGCGCAAGACCGACAGCTACGCACATCATATTGTTCTCAGCGATTCCGCAATCGAAGAAACGATCGGGGAACGCCTTCTTGAAAACGCCGGTTTTAGTAGCGGCCGCAAGGTCTGCGTCAACTACCACGAGATTATCATAGATCGCGCCGAATTCGGCAAGAGCCTTACCGTAAGCTTCGCGTGTTGCAATCAATTCTGCCATCTTACAATACTCCTTCCGAAATCAAAGAGCGGTAGCGGTAAGCTCCGCTATAGCCTGCTCATACTCTGCTTGATTGGGTGCCTTGCCGTGCCAATCAACCGAATTTTCCATATAAGAAACGCCTTTTCCCTTGGTGCTCGTCGCGATAATGACGGAAGGTTTGCCCTTGCATTCGCGAGCTGCCTTAAATGCAGCTTCAAGCTCATTAAAATCATGAGCGGATGTCTTGATAACATTCCAGCCAAACGCCTCAAACTTCTTATCGTGCGGGCCGGGGCCGATAACGTCCTCGATCTTACCGTCTATCTGAAGGCCGTTAAGGTCAAGTATCCAGCAAAGGTTATCAAGCTTATAATGAGCGGCAAACATAGCTGCCTCCCAAACTTCGCCCTCCTCGCTCTCGCCGTCGCCCATGATAGCATATGTTCTGAAGTCGGCATTTTTAATCTTTGCCGACAGAGCCAGGCCGCAAGCTACCGATACGCCCTGACCGAGCGAGCCGGAGGTCATGTCAACTCCCGGTGTTCCCTTTCTGTCAGGATGTCCCTGAAGATAGCTGTCGGTTTTACGGAATGTCTTAAGATCCTCAACGGGAAAATATCCGCGATTGGCAAGCGCGGAATAAAGACCGGGGGCCGTATGTCCCTTAGACAATATCATTCTGTCACGATCTTCCATGTCGGGCTTCGCAGGATCAATATTCAATTCTTCAAAATAAAGGTACGCAAGAATATCTGCAATCGACAGAGATCCGCCGGGATGTCCGGATTTTGCGCTGTAAACGGCATCAACAATGCCGATTCTGATTTTGCGGGCTATTTCCTTAAGCTCGCATTCTCTTTGCTTGTCCATACTAAAATAATCCTTTCTTTTTCGGATTGCATTATTTTTAATATTGTAATACAATTATCACAAAAAGTCAATCTTTTTTATAAATATTCCAACGCCGACGTTTATCGTCAAGCTTCGCTCTTTAAGCTTGCGAGCTTCGCTTCAAGCTCACGTATGCTTGCGACCGCCTCATCAAGCTTCGCCTGCTTATCCTCGACTGAGTCGCGCGATATATAATAAACACGGCCAAGTTTCTCATACGCGTGGCGAAGATCACTCTCGCAGTTGTGAACGGCGAGCTTCTTTTTCGCTGAATCGGTGAGTTCTTCGGTCTTTTTTACAGTAAAATCCGCGGCGTTGCGCACATCGGTCTTAAATTCTTCCCAAAGTGTCATGGCTATCTCCTTAATAGATTTCAAAAGTATCAATATTATTATATTACATGACGGAGATAAATGCAATAGACTGGAAAAAAATTATAGAAAAAGCCCGCGTCGGCGAGGTCATTGCACGACGCGGGCTTTAGTTTAATCCTCGTAGCTTCCGTTTGTGGCCGGCAGCTCAAAATACTCAAGCGGATCTACTGTCTTACCGTTTATCGCAAGCTCAAAATGCAGATGAGCGTCATCTGCCGCTTCGATGATCGCGCTGTCTCCGACGCAGCCGAGTACGGCTCCAGAAGCTACAGCCTTGTCCTTCGCGATGTCGTCAGAGAACTCCGACGAAAGATTGCGGTAACAGCTTATCGCTCCGCCGCTGTGAATCACCGACACACACCACCCCATCATCGGATCATACCAAACATCGCCGATCACACCGTCGGCAACCGCCTTGACCGGACTGCCGGCAGCGGCCGATATATCTATTCCGGGATGAGTTTTGTATTCGTTCAGCGTCAACGAATATACAGGAATATCTACGCTGTAGCCCTTCGCAAGCACGCTGTCTATCGGAGCCGAAAATACGGGAAGCTTGTCTTCTATCTCATTATTGACTTCATCACTTGAAGTGCTTGGCGGGAGGGGCGGCTCGTACTCGCTCATTCCGGGCAGCTTCTCGCTTGATACTTCGCTCTCCGCCGGAAGTTCGCTTGACGAAGCGGCGCTTCCGCTGTCCGCACTTTCTTTAGGCGTACCTTCACTTCGCCGATTCGCTCCCGTCACGGCAATAATTACAGACAAAAGTACAAGTACCGCGACGCAAACTCCGTATACGACCGTACTGCGCTTCACGCGCGCACTGTTAGAATCCTTCTTCATTCTGAAATCCTTTCGCATATACATGTATATAAGACTCTGCACGAATATTTTTGCCTTATATCTTACTTTTATTCGCAATCATGCAAATTCATAAATTTATTGACAAAAAGATAAAAATAGGCTACAATTAATGAAGTATAATCGCTTTCGGAAAAACCGGAAGGAAAGGCACGGTATAATAATGATCCGACTCGAAAGAACATCAGTTATGAATTTTGAAAACGCTGTCAGAGGCGCTCGCAATCCTTTGAACAGTTGGGCAAAAAGCGACAGCTTTTACGATGCTGACGGCAATTATATACTTGGAGAAAACGATCTTGCGCTTGCGAAAAAGCTCGCGGTAGCCGGCAGTGATCACCGTAAATATCTGCGTCAGATATTTGTATCTGTGGATATCACCGCCCCGCTGTATTGGTGGAAGGAGTACGACACCTACAAGGTCGGAACCGTTGCAAACTCTACGAGTACCATGCATAAGCTTCATGCCAAGCCGATAGAGCGAAGCGATTTTTCCACCGACCGTTTATCGCCGCCCGCCTTATCCGCTCTTGATTCGCTGATAGAATTTCTCGAAACGCGCCGACTAGATTTCATAGAGACAAAAGACAAAGCGGCATGGTATGATCTTATACAGCTTTTGCCGTCAAGCTATAATCAAATGCGCACCTGTACGCTCAATTATGAAAATCTGATCAATATTTATTACGCGCGCAAAAATCATAAACTTGACGAATGGCATACGATGTGCGACTGGATACGTTCTCTTCCGTATGCGAAAGATCTTATCATCATAAAAGATTGATCCGAAAATAGCGCACGTGCGCTTCGTTGTATCCGGAATACAAGCATATATAAAAATAGCGGGGCTGTGACCCCGTTATTTTATTTTACAGAATTTTGTCAAAGTACAACGTCAAGTAGCATCATGAGCGCAAATCCGATCGAAGCTCCGACGCTTCCGAGAAGCGGAAAGCTTCCCCGCCCCGTTTCCGGAATCAGCTCCTTGACCACAACATAAAACATCGCGCCTGCGGCAAACGAAAGAATATAAGGCAATGCCGTCGTTGCTTTCGATATGAGCAACAGCGTGATTATCGCGCCGACAGGCTCAACAACGCCTGACAAAATTCCCGCCGCAAACGATCTTCCTTTAGATAATCCGCCTTGACTGAGCGGAGCCGATATTATTGCGCCTTCCGGTATATTTTGTATCGCTATTCCAATCGACAAGGCAACGATCGAAGCGGCTGTAATTCCGGCAGTCTTTCCGAGCATACCCGCCATACACACGCCCACTGCCATTCCTTCCGGCAGATTATGGAGCGTGATTGATATAAACAGCACGAGCGATCTGCGTTTTCCGCGATCAGCGATTGCATACAGCTCTGTCGGCAATGCAAGATCGATCAAAAGCAGTAAAAAAACACCGGCGATAAATC
>CAYXNQ010000084.1:0-3346 GCA_964466545.1 uncultured Lachnospiraceae bacterium
CGCAAAACCCGCTTATCTCGTAGCTCTCGCTCACGCCGCAGTTGAAGACAGCGGCATCGACCTCGCACTTCACCTCGACCACGGCGCAGATTTTGAAATCTGCAAGGCGTGCATCGACGGCGGATTCACATCCGTAATGATCGACGGCTCGCATCACGCATTTGAAGAAAATATAGCAGTTACAAAGAAAGTCGTTGAATACGCTCACGCGCACGGCGTTGTCGTTGAAGGTGAGCTCGGCGTTCTCGCAGGCGTTGAAGATGACGTTGTTGCGGAGCACTCCTCTTACACAAAGCCCGATGAGGTTGAGGAATTCGTAACACGCACAGGCGTTGATTCTCTTGCGATCTCTATCGGTACATCGCACGGAGCTTACAAATTCACTCCCGCGCAATGCACACGCAACGAAGAAGGCATTCTCGTTCCGCCTCCGCTCCGTTTTGATATTCTTGAAGAAGTCGGCAAGAGACTTCCCGGATTCCCGATCGTTCTCCACGGTGCGTCCTCCGTTCCGCAGGAATATGTTAAGGCAATCAACGCTCTCGGCGGAAAGCTCCCCGACGCTGTAGGTATCCCCGAAGAACAGCTTCGTCAGGCTGCAAAAATGGCTGTCTGCAAGATCAACATCGACTCCGATATCCGTCTTGCGCTCACAGCAGGTATTCGTCGCGTAATGTCCGCTCAGCCTGAGGTATTCGACCCCAGAACCTACCTGTCTGTTGCTCGCGACGAAGTCCGCAAGACAGTTGATCATAAAATCCGCACGGTTCTCGGCTCCGCAAATACTCTCTGAAATTAACTACACGCAATGAAGTTTTCGCGCGAATACTGCATTAATACCCACGACCTCGACCTTAACAACATCGTATCGGCGTCCGGACAGCTTAGATATATGCTCGACGCGGTAAATTTTCAAATGGAAGAATGTACTCCGTCGTATGACGAATTGTTCGATTCCGGATACTCTTTCATTTTAAGCCGCACTGCAATCGAATTTTATATGCCGCTCCACTCGCACGACAGAGTTCGCGTCGAAACATGGGCGGTAGAAGGACGCGGAACTATCTTCAACAGATGCTATCGCATTTGGAAAAACGATGTCGTAGCCGCCGAGGGCATATCCGCATGGGCGCTCGTTAACATGAAGGACAGGCATCTTATGCGCCACGGCGATGTTCGCCTGAATTATCACACAGACGAAATGATCGACATAAACGTTCCCATAAGATTTAAGCTTCCGCCCGACGATGAGCTTTGCAAGGTTGGCGAATACACCGTCAGATATCCGGACGTTGACAGAAACAGACATATGAATAACACAAAATACGCTGATATTCTCGCCGCGTTTCTGCCGACTATGGAGGGACAGCGCATCTCGGAGCTTGCAATAAATTATCTCTCCGAAGCTCCTCTCGGCGAAAAGCTCGATATTCTTTATACACAAAAGGAAGACGCGCATTATTTCAGAACTTTGCGCAGTGACGGCACTGTAAACGTCGAATGTCTTATGAAACTGTCAAAGCTTGAACAAGCGCACGTTTGACCGCTTGCGATAAAATCCAAACAAAATAAAGGAGCGGATTCCGACACCGGACGCCGCTCCTTTTTCAGTTTTATAATATAAATTTTGAAGCTCCTCGGAGGCTAAAATGATAACCTTAAGAGATTATCTCGAAAGCGACGCAAAACATATATGCTCGTGGATCAAAGACGAAGTCACATTCAGAAATTGGTGCGCGGATCAGTATGAAAGATTTCCGATTTTGCCGAGCGATATAAACGAAAAATACGAAGCAATGGCAAAGCTTGACGGATTCTTCCCGCTGATTGCGACAGACGACGGGCGCGCCGTCGGGCATCTTATAATGAGATACACAGACGCCGGCAAAGAAGCCCTGCGCTTCGGATTCGTAATCGTCGATGACTCAATGCGCGGCAAGGGATACGGAAAAATAATGCTTTCGCTCGCGCTGAAACGCGCTTTTGAAGAAACGAAGGCAAAAACTGTAACCATCGGCGTATTCGAGAACAATCTTCCGGCATATCATTGCTACCGCACGCTCGGATTTGCGCCTACCGGAGAATCACGCACGTATAACCACAGCGGAGAAAGCAGATCATACGTCGAGCTGTCCGTCAGCAATTCAAGTTATCATCGCACGTGCGGACAACAGCACGCCGAAAATTGAACATCTCACAAAATCCGGAACATCACCTCGCTCGGCATCGCCACTCGCAAAAGATCCGTTTATCTGTCTGACAGCCGAAACAACATAGCGTCGTTAGATCCGCAATTGAAATCATTCCCTGCTCCGACAATTACGTCGCGTAGCCGCTCCACAATATCGCCAAGCGGCATAGCTCAAAACTCACTTTACTGTAGACACGTCTTTTATCACGCCTGCGGCGGCACGACTGTTGCTAACAGAAAAACTCAAAGCCGCATCTTAACCATACTCAGCGAAGACACAAATAAACACGCCGCAGTGATATCAACCGCGGCGTGTTTTTTATGCTATGAATCAATAATTAAATTTCTTTCTCTTAATTACGAGGAACAATGCGGAGAACAGCACCGCCATGACCTCAGCGACTACGACCGACCACCAAATACCGTCTACGCCGTTAAATATCACGGGCAACAGAAGCACTGCGCCGAGCTGGAACACAAGAGTTCTCAAAAACGATATCAGAGCGGAGGTAAGGCCGTCGTTAAGCGCCGTGAAGAAGCTGGACGCGAAGATCGCAAATCCCATCAGCAAAAACGAGATCGAGAAGATTCTGAATCCGCTCACGGTCATATCCATAAGCGTCTCGCTGTAGCTTACAAATATGCTTGCCAGCGGATACGCCAAAAGCTCCGCCGCAATCACCATCGCCACGCTCGAAACGGCAATGATAACGAGGCTCTTTTTCAATATTCCCTTCTTCTCCGAATCGTTTCCCGCACCGTGATGATAGCTGATTATAGGCGCGGCTCCGACAGTATATCCGACAAATATCGCGGAGAAGATCATGCTTACGTACATCATAACGCCGTATGCCGCAATTCCGTCATCGCCGGCATATGTTATGAGCTGCTTGTTATATATCATTCCGACAAGGCTCATCGCAATATTGCTCATAAATTCCGAAGAACCGTTGGTCGCCGCCTTAACAATAGCCTTAACGTCAATGTTCGTCTTTCCCAAACGCAAAAAGCTGCTGTTCGGTCTTGCGAAATACACAAGCGGAATACCGCCTCCCATAAGCTGGCTGACCGCCGTCGCTATAGCCGCACCCGCAAGCTTCAATTCCTGCGGCAGAAGCATTACCAAAACCGCGTCGAGAACCATATTGGTAACTC
>CAYXNQ010000084.1:3446-6203 GCA_964466545.1 uncultured Lachnospiraceae bacterium
AATTCCTGCGGCAGAAGCATTACCAAAACCGCGTCGAGAACCATATTGGTAACTCCGGCAATTATAATTACGTAAAGGCCGAGGCGAGGTCTCTCAGCCGCGACGCAGAAGCTCTGGAACAAATACTGCAGTATCGAAAACGGCAACGAGATTATCAAGATTCTGCCGTATATAATACAGTTGTCAAGTATCTGTCCCTCTGCTCCGAGAAGCAAAGCGATCGTCGGCATAAGTATATACGAAATTACTGCAAGCAAAACGCCGGATGCGAGAGATACATATACAAAAAGCGAAAAATATCTGTTCGCCCTGTCTTTGTCGCCCGCGCCGTAAGTGCTTGCGACGATTGCGGTTCCGCCGGATCCGAACATGAATCCGACCGCCGATACGATCATGACATACGGCATTATAAGGTTTACCGCCTTAAACGGAACGTCACCGGCAAAATTTGAAACAAAAAAACCGTCAACAACACCGTAGATCGACGTAAATATCATCATTATTATCGTCGGCAACGAAAACTGAAGGAGCTTTTTATAGGTGAAATGCTCCGATAATTGAATACTCATCTGTCCTCCTTAGGCAAGTCACATTCTGGCTGTCGATTTTGAAGGCAATACTATTATCCGAATCAAAAGCCGAAAAACCGCATTTTAACGTATTATATCATATAGGTATGTATTTGTCAACCGCAGAAATCATTTTCCGCTTTCTTAACGCAGACAAAGTATATAAATTTTCTTCACGGCTTGCAATCATTCACGCGACATGATATAATAAGGTACTCATCGCTTCACCGCCGCTCTGTCGGTCGGAATAATATATAATACGAAGCGAATTTCGGCTCGCTGCCAATAACAAGATCAACACAACTTCCGCTTTGAAAGGAAAAATAATGGATACGAAAATCTTAAAATTCGACAAAACTATCACAACATGGGACGAAGCGATAGCTCTCGGTAACGGTGTACTCGGCGCGCTTATTTGGGGAAATTCCGATAAGCTCAGATTCAGTATCGACAGATGCGATATGTGGGATTGCTCCGACGCACCGAAGGCGGGAGGAAGATACACCTTCGCAAACTTCAAGCGTTTGGCGGAAGAAGGAAAGCTCGACGAAATTTACGATATCTTCGATATGCCGTACAAAAAGCCCGCTCCGACCAAGCTTCCTGCCGGAAAGATAATCATTGATCTCGGTTGCGACGCAAACGTAGAGTCAAAACTCGACATGGAGACCGCCGAGGCTTCGCTTTCCGTAGACAAGCTTCAGCTTAGATCGTTTTTGCACGCAGATCGCGAGATCGGCTATATCGAGATATCAAGCGAAAATACAAAATTCAAGATCGAAAATCCGGAATACGGAAAGCTCGGAGATACAGCTCCCGCCGAGCCGAACTCACTGAAAAATCTTCACTATGAGGCTCCGACGATCCTGCACAGTGAACACGGCGACGTCGAATCCCTCGGATTTACTCAAAAGATCAGCGACAGCATGACTTACGGCCTGTTCGTACAGATAAAGCGCGCGCAAGGCAAGACTTTCGCGGTATATACGGCGCGTGCGGGTAAGAACAGCGACGCGCTTGTAAACGAAGCCACCGCCCTGCTCGATTCTGCGATTGACGAAAGCTACGACGACAGCTTTATCGCGCACAAGGATTGGTGGAAGCAATATTGGAGCAAAAGCTTCCTCACGCTCCCCGATAAGTTCTTTGAAAAAAATTGGTACATCGCAAATTACCTTTTGGCGTCATGCTCGCGCAAGGGACACTATCCGATGCCGCTTCAGGGGGTATGGACAGCCGACGACGGTATGCTCCCGCCTTGGAAGGGCGATTATCACCACGATCTTAACACACAGCTCAGCTATTACAGCTACCTGAAATCCAACCACATTCCCGAAGGCGAATGTTTCGTAGATTATCTACTTTCGCTCGAAGACAAAGCAGAGGCGTTCGCACGTGAATTCTACGGCGTAGATATCGGTCTTTGCCTCCCGTCTGTTATGGATATAGAAGGTAATTCTCTCGGCGGCTGGCCGATGTATTCCCTCTCCACGACAAACACGGCGTGGCTCTGCAAAGCTATAGGCGACCATTACCTCTACACACGCGATGAGGACTACTTACGCCTGCGCGCGTATCCGTACATAAAGAAATACGGACTGTTCCTTGAGGCGTTTATGCATGAAGACTGCAACGGAAAGCTCGTGCTTCCGATGTCATCCTCGCCTGAGATCCACGACAACACAAAAGCCGCATATCTCACGCCTAACAGCACATACGACCTCTCGCTTATCCGCTTCACCTTTACCAAGCTCGGCGAATTTGCACGCCATCTCGGATACAGTGATGACGCTGAGAAATGGGATATGCTCCTTTCAAAAATGGATGAGCTTCCAATCGACAGCGATAATTGCTTAAAGCTCGCACGTGACGAACGAATGATGGAATCGCATCGCCATATGTCGCATCTTATGCCGATACATCCGCTCAGGCAGATACGTTACGAGAGCGATGCGGAAAAGCGCATAATCGACGCGTCCGTTGCCGACGTCGAAAAGCTCGGAATCGAAAACTATGTCGGATATTCATTCTGCTGGCTTGCGGAATTTTACGCGATACAGCGTAACCCCGCTAAAGCTTGCGAGGCGCTTTCGACATTCTGGAATTATTTCTGCCTGCCGAACGGCTTCCACTGCAACGGAGATTATCAAGACAAGCTCGGCGGGATGACGTTCGTCTACAGACCGTT
>CAYXNQ010000085.1:0-6171 GCA_964466545.1 uncultured Lachnospiraceae bacterium
ATAAGATCATCGACAGAAATACAACTATTCCCGTTAAAAAGAGCCAGGTATATTCTACCGCCGCAGTCGGCCAGACCTCAGTCGAGATACACGTCCTTCAGGGCGAACGCGATATGGCGGCAGGTAATACAACGCTCGGTCGCTTCTCACTTGACGGAATCCCCGCGGCACCGCGCGGCGTTCCGCAGATCGAGGTAACCTTCGATATCGACGCAAATGGTATCGTAAACGTTACGGCAAAGGATAAGGGAACCGGTAAGGAACAGCATATAACCATTACTTCTTCTACGAATATGTCTCAGGAGGATATCGACCGCGCAGTACGCGAGGCTGAAAAGTTTGCCGATGAGGATAAGAAGAAGAAGGAAGAAGTAGAGATCAGAAATCACGCTGATAGCCTCGTATTCCAGTGCGAGAAGCTTCTCGGCGAGATCGGCGATAAGCTCAGCGACGCCGATAAGGCTGATACCGTAGCCGCTAAGGATAAGCTCAAGGAAACTCTTAAGAATGGCTCATCAGATGAGATAAAGGCCGACACGGAAGCTCTTGAAAAAGCATTCTACGCAATGAACGAAAAGCTCTATAAGCAGCAGGGCGGCGATCAGGCGCAGGGCGGAGCCGGATTTGACCCCAATGCAGGTAATAATGCCGGCGGTAACGACGGAACCTATTACAGCGCAGATTATGAGGATAATTCCGATAAATAAAGCAGCATAATGGGAAGAAGCGCGGGCAAAAACTGTCCGCGCTGATTCTGGTTGTCGGCGGCGATATAATGTGACCTCGCCGGTCGATCTGACAGAAAGGAAAACCGCATTTAATTATGGCAGACACAAAACGAGATTATTATGAGGTGCTCGGCGTAGATAAAAGCGCCGACGCCGATTCTATAAAAAAAGCATACAGATCGCTTGCGAAAAAGTATCACCCCGATATGAATCCCGGCGATAAGGAAGCCGAGCTGAAATTCAAAGAGATCAACGAAGCTTACGACGTGCTTTCCGATCCCGATAAAAAGGCAAAATACGATCAGTACGGCCATGCCGCATTCGATCCGGCTTCGGGCGGAGGCTACGGCGGTTTTGGCGGCTTCGGCGGAATGGATTTCGATATATCAGATATTTTTTCATCGTTTTTCGGCGGCTCGTCGCAGAGAAGAAACGGTCCGCAACGAGGCTCTGATATCGGCGTAAGAGTAAGACTTACGTTTGAGGAAGCGGTGTTCGGTTGCAAAAAGGATATATCGTATCAGAGAATACAAAAATGCGATTCGTGCGGCGGCTCCGGCGCTGCCGCGGGAACGAGCGCTAAAACGTGCCCGACTTGCGGCGGCTCCGGTCAGGTCAGAGTCCAGCAGCAGACCGTGTTCGGCGTAATGCAAACTCAGCGTACCTGCGATACCTGTAAGGGACGCGGCAAGGTAGTTGAAACTCCTTGTTCAGCCTGCCGCGGAAACGGATTCGTCAAGGCGAATAAAAAGCTCACCGTAACGATCCCCGCGGGAATTGATGACGGCGAAAGAATAGCACTGCGCGGTCAGGGTAACGAGGGACAGTCCGGCGGAGCCGCGGGAGATCTTGCGGTAATTATCAGCGTTACACCGCACGCTTTCTTCGAGCGCGACGGCTACGACGTATATTGCGATGTGCCGATAACCTTTACCGAGGCGGCGCTCGGCGCGGAGATAAATATTCCCATGCTTGACGGAAGCGAATATAAATATAATATTCCCGAAGGAACGCAGACCGGAACTCGCTTTACCCTCAGAGGAAAAGGAATACAGCGCATAAATTCAAATCGCAAGGGCGATATGTACGTAACCGTGGTCGTCGAAACGCCTACAGGACTTTCGAGCGAGCAGAAGCAGCTTTTGCGTGAGTTTGACGACAGTAGCAAGAGTAAATATTCAAAGCGTGGAAAATTCTTTAAGAAGTTCTTTAAGTAATTTTCGCTTAGCTGAAGATGAAAGGAAATACAGTGGAAAATTGGATAAGACTTAAGGTCACGGCACCGAGAGAATATCTTGACGATCTGATCGCCGTTATGAGCATGATAGAAAATTCGCTCCAGATCGACGACTATTCGGATATCGGCGAGGAGCTTTTGGACGGAGTGTACGGCGATCTCATAGACGAGGAGCTTCTCGCGCAGGATCGCTCGGTTGCGTCCGTGTCGATATATATACCGATCGAAAGATCTCCCGCGGAGAGCAGCGCCTTCCTTGAAAAGCGCTTCGCCGAGCTTGATATTCCCGCAAAGCTTGAGCTTATCGGCGTTGACGAGGAGGATTGGGCAAATTCGTGGAAGAAATACTATAAACCGATCAAAACAGGAAATCGCCTCGTTATCGTTCCGATGTGGGAAGAATATACCCCCGCGGCAGACGAGATCACAGTCATTATGAATCCGGGAATGGCTTTCGGCACGGGGACTCACGAGACCACGCGCCTCTGCGCCGCTCTCCTTGAGGATTACATAAACGAGGGCGACTCGATGCTCGACGTCGGTTGCGGTAGCGGTATTCTCGCGATATGCGCGGCGCGTCTCGGCGCAAATGATTGCTTCGCGTGCGATATCGACGCGGTTGCGGTAAGAGTTGCTGAGGAAAACGCGCGTCTTAATGATACGCCTAACGTAAAAGCCGAGGTGTCTGATCTTCTCAAATCCGTTCCGGATAAAAAATATAACGTAATTTGCGCGAATATCGTCGCCGACGTCATAATAAGGCTCGCGCCCGACGCATATAAATATCTTGCGCCAGGCGGAACGTTTATCGTATCCGGAATTATTGATACGCGCGCCGACGAAGTGAAATCCGCACTCAAAAACGGGGGCTACGAGATCATAGCGGAGCGCGGCGAAAACGGCTGGTACGCCGCCGCCGTAACTCATGCTTAAGCTCGATAATATTTCAAAATCGTACGGGGATAAGCTTGTGCTCGATCGCCTGAGCTTTTCGTTTCCGGACGGAGAGACCAGCATAATCATGGGGCAGTCGGGCTGCGGAAAAACGACGCTTTTGCGCATCATCATGGGGCTTGAAAAGCCCGACGCCGGAACGCTGTTATGCAATGCGAAAAGAATATCCGCCGTGTTTCAGGAAGACAGATTGGCAGAAGATTTTTCGGCGGTGCGAAACGTCGTTTACGCGGCGAATTGTACACGCGAGCAAGCCGAAGCGCTTTTGGCGCGATTGGGGCTCGGCGAGAGTATGTATCTGCCGACGCGAGAGTTCAGCGGCGGAATGAAGCGGCGAACGGCGATCGCTCGCGCATTGCTTGCCGATTTTGATCTTCTTGTGATGGATGAGCCGTTTAAGGGGCTCGACGCCGAAACTAAGGCTGTCGCCGTTGATACGGTGCGCGAGCTTTGCAAAAATAAAAGCGTGATCGTTGTCACGCATGACGAGACCGAGGCCGCGTCGATCATGACGCAAAACGGAGTTAAGCTGATATTTTGATGGAGGAAAAAATGAGCAAAGAAAATAAGTTTCTGCATTTTTGGCGTAATTTCAATCAGACAAAAGCCGCAAAGATACTCTATATGTTCGTGCTTGTGAGCTTTGTCGTTCCGATCGCGTACCTTATATACAGGATCGCCGTTACAGATCCCGGCGACGCAGTTGTAGAGCCGTACCGCTCGCGCGCCGATTATGTTTTGATGCTCGTGCAGTGCGTGCTCGGAATAATTGCGCTTCAGATACCGAATATGCTGGCGCGAAAATTCCGCTTTGAAGTTCCGTCGGGAATGTATATGCTGTTTGTAATTTTCCTGTATTGCGCGATATTCCTCGGCGAAATACGTAATATGTATTACGTCGTGCCTAATTGGGATACGTTTTTGCATTGTCTCAGCGGAATGATGACCGCGTCCTTCGGATTTATGGTCGTAGATATATTGAATCGCGATAAGCATACTACCTTGTCGCTTTCGCCGCTGTTCGTTGCGCTTTTCGCATTTTCGTTTTCCGTCGCGATCGGCGCGCTTTGGGAGATATACGAATTTTCCTTCGACGGCTTGCTTGGACTCAATATGCAAAAATTCGCGCTTGAGGATGGAACACAGCTCGTCGGTCGCGAGGCGCTGAACGACACGATGTGTGACATAATCATAGATTGCATCGGCTCGTTTGTCATCGCGGTTCTCGGATATATATCGCTGAAGCTGAATAAGGGCTGGATAAAGCCGGTAGTTTTGCTTGATGAAGAAAATAGCGACGCTACTCCCACAGGAGCGGAAGGTGGCGAGACATCGGCTGCGTGCGTAGCTGCAAACGATGAAAAATAATTCTGACGGGTATTATATGTCGCTTGCGCTTGCCGAGGCTAAGCGTTGCGGCGAGGCAGGCGAGGTTCCGGTCGGCGCAGTGCTTGTAAGAAACGGCGAGGTGATCTCGGCACGCGGAAATTTTCGCGAAGGCGGAAAATCTGCAATCGAACACGCCGAGATATCTGTCATACGTGAGGCTTGCGAAAAGCTTGGCGGCTGGCGGCTGTACGGATGTACGCTTTACGTCACTCTTGAGCCGTGCCCGATGTGCGCCGGCGCTATCGTAAATTCACGCATATCAAGAGTCGTGTACGGCGCGAAGGATGCGCGAGCCGGAGCGTTCGGCAGCGTGATGAATCTAAATAATTACCCGCTTAATCATAAGGTGGAGATAGTTTCCGGCTGTATGGCGGACGAGTCTGTTGAGCTTCTGCAAAGCTTTTTCGCGTCCAGGCGTAAACAAAGATCCGAATAAAAAATCAAAAGGCAGTGTGACCGTTTAGTCGCATTGCCTTTTTTATCGTGTATTACGCTTTCGATTTGTTATTTCGCGTTGAGGATATCTCTGATGATCTCTCCTGCTATAAGAAGTCCGGCGGTTGCGGGCACATAGGATATGCTCGCCGGTGTGATCTTGCGGGAATTTTGATCCTCATTTGGTTGAAACAGCGGCTTTTTCGCTTCCTCCGTAGAATACAGTACCTTCAGCGAGGATATTCCTTCGCGGCGCAGAAGCCTTCGCATTTCGCGCGCGAGCGGGCAAACCGATGTTTCGTAGATATCGCAGATCTTGAATTGAGACGCGTCGAGCTTGTTGCCTGTGCCCATGCTTGAGATGACGGGGACTCCCGCTTTCTTGCCAAGCCTTGCGATCAGCACCTTTGATGAAATGGTGTCGATAGCGTCGGCGACGTAATCAAACTGCGAAAAATCAGTCAGCGTAGCCGTTTCCGCGGAAAAGAAGATATCAAGCGCGTTGACTGTGCAATCCGGATTTATTGATCTTATCCTGTCGCGAACCGCGTCTACCTTTTTCATTCCGACGGTGGCGTGCGTGGCGATCAACTGCCTGTTAATGTTGGATTCGGCAACAGTGTCGGAGTCAACAACAGTAATCTCTCCGATGCCGGATCTTGCGAGAGCTTCGATTATGTAAGAACCGACTCCGCCTGCGCCGAAAACGGCGACGTGAGCCTTTTCAAGCGACATAACTCCGTCTTCCCCGATCAGCATAGCGGTTCTTACCGCCGCTTCACTTTTCAAATTATTACGCCTCCTCCCAAAACCGTGTCGCCGTCATAAACAACGAGCGACTGCCCGGGCGCAGGTGCCCGAACTGGAGAGTCGAAAATCGCAGTGATCTCGTTTTCGCTTGACAGAAATACGCTTGCCGAAGTTGCTTCCTTGCCGTAACGTACCTTTGCGGAAAACTTTTGCGGATGGGAAAGATCGCAGAACAGATTGATATCCCGCGCAATTACGGTGCTTTTATACAGCAGAGCTTCTTCGCCGAGTACTATCTTTCCGCTTGCGGGATTCTTTGATATAACGAATATCCTTTCGCCTGCGGCATATCCAAGCCCGCGCCTTTGACCGATCGTATAATCAATCACTCGTCCGGCGGGAGCGAGAAGCTCTCCGTTTGTCGAGTAAAAAGCGCCGCGCGGATAATCTTTTCCCGTATTCTCGGTAATATATGCCGCGTAGTCTCCGTCCGGAATGAAGCATATGTCTTGGCTGTCTTTCGTATGAGCCGAAGGCAGTCCGTATTCGTCAGCCATGGCGCGTACATCTGTCTTGCTCATATCACCGAGCGGAAATTCAAGATACTCAAGCTCGCTTTGTGTGATTCCCCAAAGCATATAGCTTTGGTCCTTTTTCGTATCAGCGCCGCATTTGATA
>CAYXNQ010000086.1:0-3481 GCA_964466545.1 uncultured Lachnospiraceae bacterium
AGAAGAAATAAAATGTTGAAGGCCGCTAAGGGCTATTGGGGTTCCAAGAGCAAGCACTTTAAGATGGCTAAGCAAGCCGTCATGAAGAGCGGCAATTATGCATACATCGGCCGTAAGCAGAAGAAGAGAGAGTTCCGTCAGCTTTGGATCGCAAGAATTTCCGCGCAGGCTAAGGTTTGCGGCATGAACTACTCTACATTTATGCACGGACTCAAGAAGGCCGGCATCAACCTCAATCGCAAGATGCTTGCTGAGATCGCTGTATATGATAAGGAAGCTTTCGCTGATCTCGCTGAAAAGGCAAAGGCTGCATTATAATTTTTGTCTTAAAACCCGGGAAACCGGGTTTTTTGCTGATTTAAGTGAAATTTGTGGAAAACGATATTTATATTTCGTCGCGCAGCAATCCGACTGTCGTGACGCTTTCTAAGCTTAAAGATAAAAAGTTTCGCGATCGGGAGTTGATTTTTCTCGCAGATGGTGTTAAACTTACAGAAGAAGCTCTTTTGTATTCCTGCGTAGATTCGGTCGTCGTATCCGAAGAAGCTCTGTCGCGCGACGATGTTTCGCGTTTGGTCGAGCTTGCCGGAGCTAAGGATGTAAAGGTGATCGTAATGGCAGCGTCGGCTTTTGAAAAGCTTACCTCCGAAAGCTCGCCGCAAGGTGTAATTGCCGTCGTTAATTACGATCTCGCGAGACATCGGACTTTTTCGTCTGCCGATGTTGAAAAGCTCGGTATGTCGATCATGCTGTCGGAAATCCGCGATCCCGGTAATCTCGGAACTATAATCCGTTCCGCTGCGGCATTCGGCTTCGATTCTGTGATCGCCGCGGATTGCGCTGACATATATAATCCCAAAACGGTAAGGGCTTCAATGGGCGCGATCTTTAAGATGAATATTTTTACATCCCGCAACAGTGCGGAGACGGCTTCGGCTTTAGCGAAAGGCAGAAGACTTGTTGCCGCGGCTCTGACGGATTCTTCGGTATCGCTTGATAAATTCGATTGCCGCAGTAACGATATATTTTTGATCGGAAATGAAGGACACGGTCTTTCGGACGATGTTGTTGCACTGTGTGATGCGGTAGTCAAGATACCGATCGAGCAAAATACGGAATCGCTGAACGCAGCGATCGCCGCGACTGTTCTGATGTGGGAACAGCGCCGTTTGCGCTGACATTCGATATAATTTGCAAATGAGGGAGGGCATAATATGAACAACAAGCTTTACTATATTTGGCTGTCGCTTGCCGCAGGTCCGGCGAGCAGACTTGCGCCGCTCCTTCTTGCGAAATTCAAATCTCCGGAGAACGTTTATAATGCTTCCGCGGAGGAGCTGTCTGAATTTTGCACTCAGCTCAGAATGAAGCTACCGCCGACATTTGCCGATCATTCGCTTGAAAAGAGCAAGCGGATCATGGACTATTGTGAAAGATGCGGCGTGTCTCTCATAACGCCGGCTTCAAAGGACTATCCGCCCGCGCTATTGCGTTTGCTTGATATGCCGATACTTCTTTATTGTAAGGGCAGACTTCCCGATCTTTCGAGAAAGCTTGTTACGGCGGTCGTTGGCACAAGAAAAATGACCGATCAGGGCAGAGACGCCGCGTATAAGCTCGGCTCCGGACTTGCTCTCGGCGGCGCTTGCGTCGTAAGCGGCGGAGCGCTCGGAATAGACGGAATGGCTTTGTCCGGTGCGATAAGCTCCGGCGGTCCGGCTGTCGCCATACTCGGTTCGGGTATAGATATTATTTATCCGTCCGAGCATAAGAGACTTTTCGGCGAGATCGAGAAATGCGGTGCCGTGTTGACGGAATACCCGCCATCAACTCCGCCGAACGGAAGAAATTTTCCTCAACGCAACCGTATTATCAGCGGAATGTCAAATGCTACGGTAGTTGTTGAAGCGGATAAAAACAGCGGCGCGCTCATAACCGCAAAGCTCGCGATATATCAGGGAAGCGATCTTTACGCTGTGCCCGGAAATATAGACAGTCCGACATCCGAGGGAACGAATAATTTGATAAAAAACGGCGCGCGTGCCGTTACCTCCGCCGAGGATATTTTGAAAAATTATACATATCTGTTCAATACGCGAGTCGATTTCCGCCATAAAGGAATATACGACAGCGCGAAGCAGGCGATGGAAAAGCTCCGCGTCGGAACTCGCGGTGCAGAAAATTCAGGATACGGTCGGGATAATTTCGGCGGAAAGGCAAAGACTACGGTTACGTATTCGGCGCCGAGCAGCGAAGCTCGAAATTCGGAAAGAGATCCTCGCTTTACAGAAAACGGTGCGGTTCATCGCTCTAATAATATCAAACGGCCGAGCACGAAGAAAAACGCCTTGACCGATGACGCGGCGCTTGCGAGAAGAACTCCGATAGAACTCGGCGACGCCGAAAGAGCTATATACAGATCGATGAAAGCGGGAGTCCCGACGCTCGTTGAGGAGCTTGAGGCGATGAATCCGAAGATACGTTCAGGAGATATGCTTGCCTCGCTTACGATACTTGAGCTTTGCGGCATGATCGAATGCGGCAAAGGCGGTTACTTTTTGAAGGTTACCGAGTTTGACGACGGCGATTACTCGCCCGATAATGAATAATGTTTACGAAAGGAATCTGCCGCGCGGCATGATTTTTACGGTTATATAAATGGCAAATCTTGTAATACTCGAATCTCCGACAAAGGTGCATACTGTCGGGGGATATCTCGGCAGCGGATATAAGGTAGTGGCGTCAAAGGGTCACGTCCGCGATCTGCCGAAATCCAAGCTCGGAATAGATGTTGAGGATAATTTTAAGCCTCATTATATTAATATCAGGGGAAAAGGCGAGCTGATACGCGAGCTGAAAAAGGAAGCAAAAAAGGCGGACTGCGTGTATCTCGCGACGGACCCTGACCGCGAGGGCGAGGCTATCTCGTGGCATCTTGCCACAGCGCTGGATCTTCCGCCCGAACGCATCAAGAGAATCACATTCAATGAAATTACTAAGACCGCGGTAAGCGAGGCTATCAAAAATCCGCGCGAGATAGACGAGGATATGGTCAATGCTCAGCAGGCTCGCCGCTTGCTTGACCGACTTGTCGGATACAAGCTCAGCCCGTTCCTTTGGAAGAATATCAAAAGCGGACTTTCCGCGGGCAGAGTTCAGTCGGTGGCTACTCGCATAATCGTTGAGCGTGAAGAAGAAATAAGAGCATTTAAGCCTCAGGAATATTGGACGGTAGAGGCGCTTCTCGAAAATTCAAAAGGTAAAACCTTCACCGCTCATTTTTATTCATTCGGAGAGGGCGCAAAAACGGAGCTGACGAACGAAGCTTCCGCGCTTTCCGTGCTTTCCGCGGTGGAGAACAAGCCGTTTATCGTAAAGGATGTTAAGAAAACTCAAAAATCTAAAACTCCCGCTCCGCCGTTCATCACATCTACGCTTCAGCAGGAGGCGTCGCGCAAGCTGAATTTTCAATCTCAGCGCA
>CAYXNQ010000086.1:3581-6145 GCA_964466545.1 uncultured Lachnospiraceae bacterium
ACATCTACGCTTCAGCAGGAGGCGTCGCGCAAGCTGAATTTTCAATCTCAGCGCACGATGCGTGTTGCGCAGGAGCTTTACGAGGGCGTAAATCTCGGAGGAGAGCTTGGCGGAGTTCAGGGTCTTATAACATATATGAGAACCGACTCGCTCAGAATATCTAAGGAAGCCGAGAGCGCCGCGAGAGAATATATAACTCGCGAATACGGAGAAAAATATTGCCCGAAGCATCCGCGTGTGTTCAAGACCAAGGCTAACGCGCAGGACGCTCACGAAGCGATACGTCCGGCAAATATTGCGTTTGAGCCGAGCAAGATCAAAAAATCTCTGTCGGCAGATCAATACAGACTTTATAAGCTCATCTGGGAGAGATTCATCGCGAGCCAGATGCAGATCGCGGAGCTTGAAGTAATATCCGCGGAGCTTTCTGCGGGAGACGCGATATTCCGCGCTGCAGGTACTACCGTTAAATTCCAGGGATATATGGCTCTGTACGAGGAATCGAGCGACGATAAAAAGGAAAAGGAAGCTAAGCTCCCGGCGCTCACTGTAGGCGAGGAGCTTGAACTTTGCGGCATCACGCCGTCGCAGCATTTTACCGAGCCGCCAGCAAGATATACAGAGGCTTCGCTTGTAAAATTCCTTGAGGAAAAGGGAATCGGCAGACCGAGTACGTACACTCCGATCATTACGCTGATAATCTCGCGCGGTTACGTAAAGCGCGAGGGCAAGGCGTTCGTTCCGACGTCTCTCGGCGAGATCACGACGAAGGTGATGAAGGAAAAGTTCCCCGATATCGTAGATTATAAATTCACGGCACAGATGGAAGATAAGCTTGACGAGATAGAGGAAGGAAGAACCACCACCGAGGCGGTGCTTTCCGATTTTTACGTCGGCTTTAAGCGAGAGCTTGAGGAGGCGGAAGAATCCGTTGTCGGCGGTATTGAGATACCGGACGAGGTAACGGATATTATTTGCGAAAAATGCGGCAGCCGAATGGTCGTCAAAAACGGACGCTTCGGTAAATTTGCCGCCTGCCCGAATTATCCGCAGTGCGCAAATACCAAGCCGCTCGGCAAGAACGGCGAACCGGTCGTGAAAAAGGAACCGGAGCTTGCGCCGTTCAAATGCGAGCTTTGCGGCTCGGATATGGTAAAGCGCAGCGGAAAATACGGAAGCTTTTACGCGTGCGTAAAATATCCGGAATGTAAATTTACGAAGCAAAAGCTCAGAGGTATAGGAGTGGCTTGTCCCGAATGCGGCGGAGAGCTTGCGGTGAAATTCGGAAAGAATCACAACGCTTTTTACAGTTGCTCGAATTATCCGAAATGCGAGTTTTCAACGTGGGATATCCCTCTGAAGATGCCATGCCCGAAGTGCGGCTCGGCGCTTTTCCGAAAAAAAGGAAAGAATACCGTGACATGCAAAAAATCGGGGTGCGATTACACGGCGGAGATGGATCCGACAGAGCTTGCGTCGTTTGAGAACAAGGGCGACGAAAAATCAGATAAATAATTCAGCTTCTGTTTGAAGCTTTCGGTAGGTCAAATGAACAATGAAATCACCGTAGTCGGCGCCGGTCTCGCAGGATCTGAGGCTGCGTGGCAGATCGCCCGCATGGGAGTGCGCGTCAGACTGATCGAAATGAAGCCAAATAAAAAAAGTCCCGCTCATAAAAGCGACGCTTTTTGCGAGCTTGTATGCTCAAATTCGCTCAGAAGCGACGACGTTACAGTTGCTTCGGGATTGCTTAAAGAAGAACTTCGTCGCTTCGGTTCAATCGTAATGCGTGCGGCAGATTCTTCGCGGGTAAGAGCAGGAAGCGCGCTTGCGGTAGACAGAGATAAATTTTCGGCGTTTGTTACCGACGCTCTGCGCTCGCATCCGCTCATAGAAGTGGAGGAGCGGGAGCTTACGTCGATTCCGGACGATGGTATTACCGTAATTGCGACCGGTCCGTTAACGTCGGACGCGCTCGCAGGAGAAATATCGCGAATTACCGACGGAAAGAATCTGTTTTTCTTCGACGCCGCCGCTCCGATAGTCGATTATTCATCGATAGATATGTCGCGCGCGTTTTTTGCGTCGCGCTACGACAAAGGAACGCCGGATTATATCAATTGCCCGATGTCAGAGGCGGAATACAAGGCGTTTCATCGCGAGCTTGTATCTGCGGAGATTGCAAAAATGCATGATTTCGAGGGAGACCCCGAAAAAATGGTATTTGAGGGCTGTATGCCCGTTGAGGTCATGGCTAAACGCGGCGAGGACACGCTATTGTTCGGACCGCTTAAGCCTGTCGGCATATCACATCCTGTGACGGGAGAAAAATATTACGCGGTAGTCCAGCTTAGGCGGGAAAACGAAGAAGGCACGATGTATAATCTTGTAGGATTTCAAACGCATCTTACTTTCCCGGAACAGAGGCGCGTGTTTGGTATGATACCGGCGCTTGCAAACGCTGAATATCACCGCTACGGCGTAATGCACAGGAATACATTTATGGATTCCCCGAAGCTGCTCAAAGCCAATTATGAATTTGCGTCGCGAGAGGGGCTGTTCTT
>CAYXNQ010000087.1:0-6110 GCA_964466545.1 uncultured Lachnospiraceae bacterium
ACATATCGGTAAGACACGGCGGAATTTCCGTTCCGATAAGCGAAAATATGCCGGTCATTTCCACGATCGATAAATGGTGTCGCCTTTGCAGTCTGATCATGCTCGCGGCTGCCGCGACGCTAACGTTGTTCGGAATATTTGTCGGCGACGGCAACACTCTGACCGACATTTTTATATCCGCAATGTCGCTTGCCGCAGCGTCAATGAGCGAATTTCTCCATGCGATCGCGCTTATCGTGATTGCGTGTTCCATGTCGCGCTCCGAGCTGAGCGACACGATAATCAAAAATCCCGCGTCCGTTGACAAAATAGCGCGTTGCGACTGTATCCTTATAAATTCGACCTCTATCTTAAAAAGCGGTAAGGTCTCTCTTCATTCCTGCTTCATCAACGGAAAGAAAGCCTCCGCCGCGGAAATAGAAAAAAGCGAAACGCTGTCTGCGAGCGCAGACGAGCTTTTATACTACGCAAGCCTCTCAAGCGGCGGTGCGCCGAATCAGCTCGTGCGTGAAAACGAAGCTCGCGATAACAGCGATTCGTATATAATTCAAAGTATAGCTTCCGCCCGCGATCTGTCTGCGGTCTCCTCGCGCTATACCGTTGCGGATATTCTCACAAAGCGTGCATCCGCGTCCGGCGGAGTCGATACCGCGCTGATATTCGACGGAGAGCATTTTCAGGCAGTTGTTAGCGGCGAAGCAGATTGTGTTTTTGCAATGTGCTCAAGCTTCGCTTCCGACGAAGGTCAAAAGCCAATAACGCCGGAATTCAAAATAGCGCTCGCGGAGGAGCTTGCTTCGCTCAGGCGCAGCGGCGCCACGGTGATCGCCGTAGCCAAACGGCAGTCGCCGTACACCTCGCTAAATCGCGTGGGCGCGCTCCATATGAATATGTGCTTTATGGGATATATAGCCGCCGCGGAATCCGCTACCGCAGGAAGCGCGGAAGCAATATCTAAGCTCAGAGACGCAGGGATAGGCGTCGTCTTGATCACGGACGGTCAGGACAGCGAAATAACGCTCGCCGCCGACCTCGGAATCTACCGAAGAAACGACATTCTCGTTACAAGAAAAATGTCGGCGGCAGGCTACAGAATACCGTATAAAAAAGGCGATTGCGGAGTTATATTCGCTCCGCAGGCGCACGACGGCGGAGAGGACATACGCCGCGGGATCATCAGAGATATTAAAAACGCCGGAAGTAAAGTTCTTCTTTGCGGCGTTGCAATGGCAGATCGTGCGCTGATAGAAGAATCTGACGCCGCCGCACTTGTTTTGCAAAAAGACGACAGATCCAACCTGTCACAGATCATCACAGCCGCAAGCGCCGCACCGTATGCTCTACGCGACGCCGCCGACGTGTTCGTCATGACTCCGGAGGCGCGCGGCGGGCTCGCCGAGATCACCGCTTGCCGAACGGAATGCGGCGGCGCACTTATGAAGCTCAAGCACTGCGCCGAATTACTCTTAACCTCGCAAACGGCTCGACTGATCCTCGTACTGCTCGGAATGTTTCCCGGTATGTATCTGCTACCTCCGCACGCGCTTCTGATATGGGGCACTATACTTGATTTTCTTGCATTGCTCGCCGCCGCGTTTATGCCGCCGCCGAGCGATATTCTGAAGCTTGCAAAGAGCCGCTCCGAGCTGCCGAGCGCAAAATCGCCTCCGATCGCGTCGGTCACACTCGGCGTTGCGTGGGCGATCGTATTGGCACTCACGCCGCACATAGCCGTACTGCTTGAGAAAGCCGTTCCCGTCGGAGCGATGACCGCATTGATATTCGCTTCAGCCGCGCTGTCGCTCACAGTCGTTGCGGCAAGCACGCTGTCCGAAAAAAGTATATTCTCCTGCGGTATGCACATCGGAAATTCCGCGTTGATATTTTCTCTTGCGGCGCTCGGAGTCTCTGCTCTGACGATGCTTTCAAAAGCTTTTGCCGAATCGCTGTGCATGAACGCTCCCCCCGCGATATATTTGACGATTCCGCCTCTTGTCGCGGCGATCATGCTCGCCGTATATGAAATATATAAAAAAGTCAAATAAATCGCAAAAGTCTATTGAATTATTCTCTGTTTTGGTATACAATATATAATGTAATTTTATAAGCCTGTCGTTCGGACAGGCTTGTATTATGAAAGGAACTCTGCAATGGAAGAAAAGAACGAAGGCTGCAACCACGACTGTTCAAGCTGCTCGGCAGATTGCTCGTCGCGGCAAGCCATTCAAAAGGAAGCTCAGAATGCAAAATCCAACATCAAGCGCGTTATCGGCATTGTGAGCGGAAAAGGCGGCGTCGGAAAATCCCTCGTCACCGACATCATGGCAGTCCTTATGCGTCGCCGTGATTACAATGTAGCGGTTCTCGACGCAGATATCACCGGTCCTTCCGCCCCGAAAGCATTCGGCGCAAAAGGCGAGGTAATGTCCGACGGAGAGGCACTGATTCCCTACAAAACAACGACAGGCATCAAAATGATGAGCGTCAATCTTCTGCTTGAAGACGAGACCAGCCCTGTCGTATGGCGCGGTCCCATAATCGCCGGAACCGTAAAGCAGTTCTGGACAGATGTAGCGTGGGGCGACGTAGACTTCATGTTTGTCGATATGCCGCCGGGAACAGGCGACGTTCCGCTGACCGTATTTCAATCGCTTCCGGTTGACGGAATCATTATCGTAGCAACGCCTCAGGAGCTGGTTTCGATGATCGTAAAGAAAGCGGTCAACATGGCGGAAATGATGAACGTCCCCGTAATCGGCTATGTCATGAACATGGCATACGCACAGTGCCAGGATTGCGGCAAGAAGATCTATGTATTCGGCGAACCGAACAAGGAGCAGATCACCGCAGAATACGGCATCCCGTGTCTCGGCGAGCTTCCGCTCGATCCCCGTTTCTCTGCACTTTGCGATAAAGGAATCATCGAGCTGATGGATTCCGACGTGCTTGACGGAGCCGCTGACGCCGTTGAAAAATTCACAAGCAAATAAGGCATAAGAAAAACAGCAGTAGCCGTGTGCTACTGCTGCTTTTCTTTAATCAAAGGGCTTCTTTTATCCGCTCCAGCACCGATTTCTCAAGTCGAGACACATATGACCGCGATATTCCGAGCAGCTCTGCGACCTCGCGCTGCGTCTGAGGCGCCTCTAAGCCGAGTCCGTAACGAAGTATGATGATCTGCTTTTCGCGCCCGCTCAGATGCTCCTTTATATACGAGATCAGCCGCTCAAGCTTAATTTTGCGATCAATATCATCACAGACCGTATCGTCGCAACCGATCACGTCGATGTATGTCAGAGGATTTCCGTCCTTGTCGGAATCCACTGCTTCGTTTATCGACACTTCACCCACCAGCTTCTTCTGCGCCCGGAACTGCATGAGAATCTCATTCTGTATACACTTGACCGCGTAAGTTGCGAAGCGAGTACCGCCGTCGGGCTTATATGTATCTACCGCTTTTATAAGACCCACGCTACCGGTCGATATCAGCTCATCGCTGTTGCCGCTCGAATAATATTTCCTCACGACATGTACTACCAATCGCAGATTATGCTCGATCAAGCGCCTGCGCGCCTCCTCATCTCCGCACGTTATCATCGCTTGAAAGCAGGCTCGTTCTTCCTCGGCGTCAAGCGGCTCCGGATATTTCTGCAGCGGCGTTATTGATAAAACAAAAAGCGCAAAACATGAAAAACAAGAATAAATAAACGAAAGCATACGCCCTCCATACCGTTATTTATCTTAATTATATGCAAAAAAGGAACGGCGCGTGACCGTTCCTTTTTAACGCTTTTTTCAAATCTTTTCTATGTTCGCCTCGCTTGCCCAATAGAAGCCTTCTTCGGACGGGAGAAGCATATCGTCGTAGCATTTCTGCATATCGCGATTCATCCACGGGCCGTAATGCAAAACTCCGTCGGACGTTTCAACGACCTCGGTGGGAATATTTTTTATATATTCCGGTGCTCTGTGGAACGCCGCGATCACGGATGTATGCGGGAGCGTTGCGTCGATCGAGCAAATCACGGGAAGCGAAGGATCTCTTACCATATCGATCGCGTACTGCACCTTGTCAAGCGTTACCGAGAATATATTGCCGTAATTTTCCGTAGTACCGTCTTTATACGTTACCGTCATGCTTTCGTCAATATTATCGTTCAGCACAGCCGTAGCATTCTCAAAGCCGAACTCGATGACCGGACCGACGCGATCGCGAACCGCGTGCGCCGCAAGATAGATCATATCTACGTCGCCGAGCTTGCATTTCATGGCGCAGGTGTCGAAGCTTTCGATATTGTTGCCGCGGTACAGCTCAAATTTAATATCCTCCGGCATACAGCTTACGTTATCACCGCCGCCGAGAACATAAAAAATATTATGCAGATAGTGCGCGGTAGCGTTATTAGCCACGCTGTCGTAGATCGGCGTGCCGTCCGGACCGCAAAGCTTTCCCGCCCAAGGACTGCGCGCGAAATAGCTCTCCGTGCGAGGCCACATTACAAGCGCCTTAGCATACAGAGGCTTGCCGAATTTTCCCGCGGCAATATCGCGCTTAAAGCGCACATTGCCCCTCATATACGACGACTGGTAACCGATATTCAGGAATTTTCCTGTTTCCTCGGAAACGCGCTTCATTTCAAGAGATTCGGCAACGGTAGCCGACGCAGGCTTTTCCACAAGGACATTTGAGCCGTGGCGCATCGCGTATATGCTCTGCGGTGCGTGAAGCGGGATCGGAGTTGAAATTATCGTAAGATCTGCCGTATTACCGCCCTCGAAAAATTCCTCGATAGATTTGTAAAACGGGATTCCAAGCTCTACCAGCTTATTATAGAAAAATGTCTTTTCCGGAGCAACATCGCAAACACCAACGATCTCCGCTCCTTCTGCTTGACCGGACAATACCTTGTCAAGATTGGTAACGCCGTAGCCGCCGATTCCGACATAAAATATCTTCACTTTTTCCATGTAAAATCACCTTTCGTTAAAACGAATTTTAATTTATCAGTTTTTCAAGCTCTGAAGCGGCGCGGGAATACGTCCGCCTCTCGAAATGAACTTCGCCGGACTTTTGGCAGAATTGACTCGCATTATCGGTCCGCCGCCAAGCAGTCCTCCAAAATCTATGTAATCGTCGTGACCTATAGCGGGTATCACTCTGACAGCCGTGGTCTTGGAGTTGACCATACCGATAGCCGCTTCGTCTGCGATTATTGCGGAGATAACCTCCGCCGGAGTATCGCCGGGTATCGCGATCATATCAAGGCCGACCGAGCAGACCGCGGTCATAGCTTCAAGCTTTTCAATACTTAGATTTCCGCTTTCCGCCGCAGCTATCATTCCGGCGTCTTCCGTAACGGGAATAAACGCTCCGGAAAGACCGCCGACGTATGACGACGCCATAACGCCGCCTTTTTTCACCGCGTCGTTGAGCAAAGCGAGCGCGGCTGTAGTTCCGTGGATACCGCATACCTCAAGTCCCATTTCCTCAAGGATATGCGCGACCGAATCTCCTACGGCAGGAGTCGGCGCAAGCGACAGATCGACTATGCCGAACGGAAATCCGAGGCGCTCCGAAGCTTCATGTCCGACAAGCTGTCCCATTCTCGTGATCTTGAAAGCGGTACGCTTTACGGTATCCGCAACCTCTCCGAGATCGGCATTCGGACATTTTTCAAGCGCGGCACGCACGACTCCGGGACCTGATACGCCTACGTGAATAACACAATCCGGCTCGCCTACACCGTGAAACGCGCCCGCCATAAACGGATTATCCTCTACGGCATTGCAGAATACGACGAGCTTTGCGCACGCGATGCAGTTGCGGTCCGCGGTCATCTCCGCGGCGCGTCTGACAACGGAGCCCATAAGCCCAACAGCGTCCATATTTATTCCGGCTCTCGTTGAGCCTATGTTAACGGACGAACACACGTTTTCCGTGCGAGCAAGCGCCTCCGGTATTGAATCTATTAGTTCTCTGTCTCCGGCGGAAAATCCCTTATGTACCAGCGCCGAATATCCGCCGATAAAGTTCACACCGACCGCTTCAGCGGCTCTTTGCAAAGTCAATGCGTATTTCACGGGATCTTTTTTATCGTTCGCCGCGACAA
>CAYXNQ010000088.1:0-4481 GCA_964466545.1 uncultured Lachnospiraceae bacterium
TTGCTTTTTCGCTGTTTTGCGTTACTTTAAGCTTCTTTACGATAAATTTCGCGGCTTCTTCAATGCCGATCGCGGCAAGGGGAATCATCAGAATGAAATACGGCATCGCATATTGAGATTTCGCTTCAAAAAGCAGATGATACAGCATACCGCCGAATATTGTGACCGGTATTATCAGCGCTTCCGGACGGCGATTTTTGAAAAGAGCGAGGATATATGCGACTGCCGCGACAAATATAATCTGCGCGTAATAATCGCAGTAGCGTGCCGCGGCTTTCTCGCCATTTCCGCAGACATATTTTGCGATGAACGTTTTGTCGCCGTACTGTCCTCTCACCTGATTGTTCCATATGCTTTGATAAGTGGTCTCGTTCCACTGACTCAAGAATTTTTTGAGGAAAAATTCGTTTCTGTAAGCCTTGTCGTTTTCAAATTCTTCGACGCGCCTCTTGATCTCCTCCATCGCGATCTCGGAAGCTTTGTCCGAATCGCCGTCGGCTTTCTTAAAGGCGCTTACGGTATACGTCGGATTATACCAGCCGGGAGCGCGTGAAGATTCACCGAGCCCCATTGCGAGCCAGCCCGTCATCGGGATTCCGTCGCCGAAATCGAGCCCGCTGCGAAGCTCGTACTGCCAAACGGCGAGATTGCGCAAGCCGATTGAGAGAATAAATACGAGGATGATATATCCAATTTCCGTGATGATCTGCTTGAGCTTGCGACGGCCGAGGAGCTTCAGCAATACGACTGCCGCGATCGCTACTGCGGCGATGAGATAATTCATTTTCAGCATACACGCGATCCCCTGCGCGATTGCCGAAAGGATCGCGAAGATCACTTTGCCGCTTTCGTAATATTTCAAGATCAAATATACGGCGATAACGGTGAACATCAATCCGGGGATGATTCCGTAGGTGAATGTGACGAACATCATAGGCGCGGCGGCGAAGAGCATAAGCACGGCGCACAGCCTTTGGGCGTTATCGGAGTGCGAGAGCTGACCGACTATCGAGATGAGAAAATAATATGTTACGGCAAGTTCAAGCGCGTTAAATATCTGCATTATTATATAATTGCCGCCGAAATCAAATACATATGAAATGATCTCGTTATACAGAACGTATCCGAGCTGGAACGGATACTGCTTGAAATAATCTTGATTGAGATAATACAGATTTCCGTTTGAGGCTCTGTAGCCGGCTTCCGTTACAAATTCAGAATCCCATGTCGGAGCGGAGAGCGAGGTTGCAAGCCAGATGACAGACAGGATAAAAACAACGCACGGTATGATGATCTTTACCCATTTGACCGATACCTTTCCGAGAAGATACGCGATTGCGCAAAATATGCAAATAAGCACAACGAAATAAGCGATATTGAGAAAAACATCGTCGAATACAAATGTTATCAGCTCCGAAGCGGCGTTGTCGCGCGACATTACCGCGGTAGAGATAAATGAGCATGAGGCGAGTACGGCAAACGGTAAGAGTATCAACAGAGCTACCGCAGTATGTATTACCTCAGCGGAGGTTTTAGTTATTCGGTCGAATAGTTTCATAGAGATCACCGTCCTGTTGTAAGCTTTGATATCCGAATATATTTTATCATAATCATTACAATTGTCAAGTAAGTTGTGGCTTTTTCGCTCATGTAATTATTTTTTTAATTGTCGCATAACATTAAAATGCCGAAAATGCCGCTGAAATTCTGCGGTTGCGGAATACGATCTTACGTCGGCTGTGTGCTCTTTGCGCCGAAAATCGACGCTTGAATCCGTAAAAAACAGCGAAATTGGCGGTAATGGGTAACTTTTCATAAACTTTTATCTGTATAAATTGTTAAAATGCCAATTAATACTTGAAGTATTTTTAAAATGGTGGTATAATAAGCGAAGCAACGTATGTTTTTTGTCGCTCCTCGATGCAAAGCGCGGCGCATACGTTGCGGGTAATTGTATTATGGATTTAGATTATATAGGATATTTTAATAATACGCTCGGTATGCCGAGCGAAGCCGCCGAGCTTGCGCTTGAGACTGCCGCGAGGATCAATTCTTGCGACGGCTTGAAGCTTGCCGTAGACGAGGCTATGCGCGACGACCTTGCGGGAAGCTCTGCGCAGTCAAAGCTTGCCGCTATCGCCGCCGAATACGGTATTCCGGAAAAAGACGTTTTTCTTGCGTGCAGTATCGACTTGTCGAGTCACACGCTTCGTGAGTATCGCGAAAGAAAAATACCGATGGAGATATTTTGGGCAACGCTGCGCGATATCAAGATATGGTGCGATTTTTATCACCGCGACAGCGGCGAATGGGGCTTGATGAATTACGGCTGGATCGAGATACTCAGAAAAATGCACGTATTTCGTCTCGGACGTCTTGAGTTTAATATCAGCAGATTCGAAAATATAACATATTCAAATTACGGAGTTACGGTAACTCCGCACAGCAGAGTCATTAATGTGCACATTCCGGAGGACGGCCCTCTTGAGAGGAATTTGGTTGATGACTCCTACAAACGCGCTTACGATTTCTTCGGCGCGAGCGAAATTGCGGTTTTTGTCTGCTCGTCATGGCTAATGTACGACAGCTTGACCGACGCTCTGCCGCCGTATTCGCACATACGTTCATTCAGGGGCGATTACGATATTTTGAAGTCGTGGGACAGAGGCGCGAAAAGCGATGTTTGGCGTATATTCGGACATAGGGACAGCTATGCCGCGGGAGAGCTTCCGACAGATACTTCGCTGAGAAGATCGATGGCGGATTGGCTTGCGCGCGGAAATAAGCTCGGAGAGGGCTACGGAGTGATGCTTCACAGCGGAAGCTCGGTCATAAGCCGTCGCATTGATTGATGTGTCACAGACGGCAGTTTCATTATTCGGAAAGGAACTATATGGGTAAATATTTCGGTACAGACGGCTTTCGCGGAGAAGCAAACGTAACGCTGACCGCGGAGCATGCATATAAGATCGGACGCTTTTTGGGATGGTATTATTCCTCGCCCGTAAAAAAAGCTAAGGTCGTGATCGGCAAAGATACGCGCCGTTCGAGCTATATGCTCGAATATGCCATAGCTGCCGGACTTACCGCGTCGGGAGCTGATGCATATATGCTTCATGTTACGACTACGCCCAGCGTGTCGTACGTTACGCGCTCGGACGACTTCGACTGCGGAGTTATGATATCGGCGAGCCATAATTCGTTTGAGGATAACGGCATCAAGCTTATAAATTCACGCGGCGAGAAGATGGACGACGAGGCGATTGAAAAGATAGAGGCTTATCTTGACGGGAATATAGCAGCTTTGCGTATATCCGGCGCGGATATTCCGCTCGCAATCGGCGCGGAGATCGGATGCGTTGTTGATTATTCCGCGGGAAGAAATCGCTATATCGGATACCTGATATCGCTTTCGTCCTACTCGTTTAAGCACATAAATGTTGCGCTTGACGCTGCCAACGGCTCTGCGTGGATGATCGCCAAAAGCGTTTTTGACGCGCTCGGCGCAAAAACATATGTAATAAACGCATCACCCGACGGAACGAATATAAATCGCGCCGCAGGCTCGACGCACATAGAGGTACTTGCGGATTTTGTAAAGCAAAATTCATGCGACGTCGGCTTTGCTTTTGACGGAGACGCGGACAGATGCCTCGCCGTCGATGAAAAAGGCGGAATCATTACCGGAGACCACATACTCTATATTTTGGCAAGAAGAATGAAAAACAGAGGACTTCTTGCGGGAAATACGGTCGTTACCACGGTAATGTCAAATCTCGGTCTGTACCGTGCGCTCGATGCTCTCGGAGTTGAGTATATCAAGACTGCGGTAGGAGATAAATATGTATACGAGGCGATGAACGAATACGGCTATCGGCTCGGCGGCGAGCAATCAGGTCATATCATCATGTCAAAATATGCCACGACCGGCGACGGTATTCTAACCTCGATCATGCTTATGTCCGCGCTTATCGAGAGCAAGCTTACGATGAGCAGACTTGCCGAGGATGTCGTAATGCTTCCGCAGAAGCTCGTTAACGTTTCGGTCAAGGACAGAGATTCGGTTATGGAGAATGCGGGCGTAATTCAGAGCGTTAAGGACATCGAGGCGCGACTCGGAAATAACGGAAGGATAATCCTGCGTAAGAGCGGAACCGAACCCCTGATACGCATAATGGTTGAAGCGGAGAACGAATCGCTGTGCGACGAGTGCATAGATCATGTGCGGAACGCTATGGTCGGCGATGGGCTGGTATGAGTATCCGCGAACAGCTCACTGTAAAGGCGCTCTATTCGGATCTGTCGAAAACTCTTGCCGCGCCTCTCTTGGAAAAGGCGGTGTATCCGTGGGAGATACTCGGCGGACTTTCGGAATATATAATCGAACTCGGAGAGAAGTTGCTGCAAAGCGGGGAGTACGTTAAGCTCGGCGACGGCATTATTGCGGCGAAAAGCGCGAATATTGCGCCGTCGGCGTCGAT
>CAYXNQ010000088.1:4581-6092 GCA_964466545.1 uncultured Lachnospiraceae bacterium
GTCGGAGACGAGGTCGAGATCGGTTGCCACACGGTCTTGAATCCGGGAAGCGTTATCGGGCAAAAGACCAATATATATCCGCTGTCATTTGTCAGAGGCTACGTGCCGAGCGGATGTATATATAAAAAGCAAGGCGAGCTTGCGGAAAAATACTGACTTCGCGTGACGTCGAGCATATAAAGCCTGCGCTAAGCGGGCAGAACGTATCTATTCTAAAATAAACCACATTGTAAAAATCAAAAGAAAACGTATTGCGGCGCTTCGCCGTCATATACGCGATATGGAGATAGTTAAATGATAAATGCGATAATAAAAGGAATAGGAATACTCAATTTCACAGTCGGCATCATATTTTTTATCTGCTATTTTTATCAGTTTGTATATGTCTTGATTCCTTTTATAAAAAAGCCGAAGCCCCACAAGGCAGCGGTGATTCATAATATAGCTATATTGATCTCTGCGCGCAACGAAAGCACGGTCATAGGGCATTTGCTCGATTCCATAGCCGGACAGGATTATCCGAAAGAGCATCTTAAGGTGTTCGTCGTTGCCGACAACTGTACGGATAATACCGCACAGATCGCGCGTGCGCATGGCGCTATTGTATACGAGAGATTCGATTCCGCCATGGTCGGCAAGGGATATGCCCTTAATTATCTTATGGGCGAGATCGACAATGATTACGGTATCAAATCGCTTGACGCTTTTATAGTGCTTGACGCGGACAATCTGCTTGAGGAAAATTACGTATCGGCGATGAACCAAACGTTTTCCGACGGATATAACGTAACTACAAGCTACCGCAATTCCAAAAATTACGGCGATAACTGGATATCTGCCGGATATGCGCTTTGGTTTATGCGCGAGGCCCGTTTTCTTAACAATTCAAGATATTTGCTCAACACGAGCTGTGCAGTTTCCGGAACTGGATTCCTTTTCTCTCGCGAGTTGATCGAGCGACTCGGTGGCTGGCATTATTTCCTGCTCACCGAAGATATCGAATTTACAACAAATTGTATTCTCGAAAACGAATGTATAGGCTATTGCGACGAGGCGGTGCTGTATGACGAGCAGCCGGTGACCTTTAAGCAGTCGTGGAAGCAACGTCTGCGTTGGTCAAAGGGATTTTTGCAGGTCTGGTCAAAATACGGTCTCAGATTGCTCCGCGGCATATTCAAGCCGAGCTTTGCATGCTTTGATATGACTATGACGATCTGTCCCGCATATTTGATATCCGTTTTGTCGATAGTATTCGACGTGATCGGTCTTATCATCGGCTTCTCAGCTTGCCTGATATCCGGACCGGAGTATTATAAGCTCACTATGACGCTCGTTCATGCGATATGCACGACCGTCGTGCAGGCGTATCTCCTGTTCTTTGTGATGGCGCTTCTGACGCTGATAACGGAGTGGAAGAGCATACACTGTCCAAGTGGAAAAAAGATAAAATATTTGTTCTCGTTCCCGATATATCTGCTTTCGTATATGCCGATCGCGCTCGCCGCGCTTGT
>CAYXNQ010000089.1:0-5832 GCA_964466545.1 uncultured Lachnospiraceae bacterium
AAATACGTGTGTTTTTCTGATATGCGTTGTATTTATCCCAGATCTCCTCAAGGCGAGTAAACACATCGGAAACCTCGCTTTGCTTACGTTGACCGATTGCCGCGATCAGCGCGTTTATTATGCTGAGCGGAGCGACGAGCGAATCGGCGAATGAGGCGATATCGCTACGCGCCGTTAGTGCCGCGTCCGCATATTCGGTGAGCGGAGACGAAAGACTGTCAGTCAGCGCGATGACGCGCGCGTTTTCGCTTTTTGCGAATTTAACCGCGTTTACCACCCTTGTTGAATATCGCGGGAAGCTTATTGCGAAAAGCACGTCTTCCTTTCCTATATGCATAAGCTGCTCAAAAATATCGCTTTCGCTCGTGGTTCGTATGAGCTTTACGTTCTCAAACACGAGGCTTATGTAAAGATTCATAAATTCCGCAAGTATCGAACTTGAGCGAACGCCGATAATATAGATCTTTCTTGCATTTATCAGTGCGTTTACCGCGGAATCGAACGCCTCTCTGTCGATATGCTCTGCGGTGTATTTTATATTTTCCTCATCGGAATCAAGTACGCTGTCGAGCATATTTCCGCCGCGGGAAAGTCTGTCGTTGGTTACTTCGATTCGCTGAAGGGCGGTGAGCCTCATTCTGACTGTATCCTGAAGCATACGCTGAAGCTCAGGGTAGCCGTCATAGCCGAGGTTATCTGCAAATCTGACTACGGTTGATTCGGAAACGCCTACTTCCGCGCCGAGCTTGGAAGCGGTCATGTACGCCGCTTTATCGTAGTGCGCGATTATATATTCGGCAAGGCGGCGCTTTCCCTTGGACAACTGCGGCATTGCCTCCGTTATTCTCACTAATGCGTCGCTCATTTTAATTCCGAGCTTCCGATGTCGTGGCGGAAGAACATTCCTTCAAAGTTGATCTTGTCGATTGCGGAGTATGCTTTATCAAGAGCGTCGGCGACGTTATTCGCGAGCGCGGTTACCGCAAGGACTCGTCCGCCCGCGGTAACATATTTGCCCTCGCTCATTGCGGTTCCGGCGTGATATACGAAAACGTCACTGCCGAAATCAAAGTCAAGTCCTGATATCTCAAAGCCTTTTTTGTATTCCTGCGGATATCCGCCGGACGCAACTACCACGGTTGCGGCGGCTTGCTTTTTCCAAGCGATATCAATAGTGTCAAGCTTTTCCGCACGAATTGCTTCGATTATGTCGATAAGGTCAGTATCGAGGAGGGGAAGGACGACCTGCGTTTCGGGATCGCCGAAGCGAGCGTTGTATTCGATAACGTAAGGTTCGCCGTCCGAGATCATAAGACCGAAGTATATAACGCCGCTGAAAGTGCGACCTTCAGCTGCAAGTGCGGCGATAGTCGGCTTGAAAATGCGTTCCTCGCATTTTGCCTGAAGCTCAGGAGTGTAATCTTTGAGGGGAGATATTGCTCCCATTCCGCCGGTATTAAGTCCCTTGTCTCCGTCAAAGGCGCGTTTGTGGTCGCGGCTTGGGAGCATCGGAACTACTGTTTTTCCGTCGGTGAACGCCAGAACCGTCATTTCGGAGCCTTTGAGAAAATCCTCTATTACGACGCGGTTTCCCGAAGCGCCGAATTTTCTGTCTTCCATGATTTCGGCGATTGCGTCGAAGGCTTCCGATTCGTTTTGCGCAATGATCACGCCTTTGCCGAGCGCAAGTCCCTCGGCCTTGATGACCGTAGGATATTTTGCGTGAGCTTTGACGTATTCGCGCGCGAGGTCGGGTGAATCAAATATTTCGTATGCGGCGGTGGGAATACCGTATTTTTTCATTAAATTTTTGGAAAATACCTTGCTGGCTTCTATTACGGCTGCGGATTTTTTCGGGCCGAAGGCCGGAATGCCGGCTTCTTCAAGACGGTCCACCATGCCCGCGGCAAGAGGGTCGTCGGGAGCTACAAATACAAGATCGACGTTTTTTGCGCGAGCCGCAGCGATAACGCCGTTAATGTCATCGGCTTTTACGGGGATCAGTTCTGCAAGTGAAGCGATCCCGGCGTTGCCCGGAGCGCAAAAAAGCTTTCCCGCGCGAGGGGATTCGGAAAGCTTCTTTACAATGGCGTGTTCTCGTCCGCCGCCGCCGACGACCATGATGTTCAATTTATCCATTTGTGACAGATCCTTTCTTTGCGGTAGAAAAATTTATACAGTTTTCAACTATGATCGGAGGAGCGTTTTTCACCGATCGTCAATAGGTAATTGCGAGCAAAATACTACAAAATATATGATACACCAAAAAGTGCGCAATGTCAATAAATCGTTCGATAAAAAGAAAATTACCGGTGTATTTTCCGAGCGGATTTTCGTGTGAATGTTTGCGGCGAGGCATTTTTATTTTGCTTTCGCGATATAACATCGGTCGCGACGATTTCCCGACAGGCAGGTAACGACAATTGCGGCGTGTCCGATGATGTAAAATCTTTTGTACAAGCCGTCGTAAGATAGCGCGGCGACAGGTCATGCCTCGCCTGAGAGGAGTTTTTGTAATTGTGAAAGGAAAAATAATATGGACAGTAAAAAAGTTACGACAAAGGCATTTTACGGCAAAATTAAAGAACACAGCGGCTTGGTCCGTTCGCTTAAGCTTGCATTGATTGCTGTTTTCGGCGCGTTAGCCGCCGCGACTCCGGTTGGAAGCGGATATCCGATAGGGATATCGGTGATCGCCGCGCTGTCAGGAATATACGAGACATCTGTCGGATTTGCCGGAGCGATGCTCGGTACTGTGTTAATGGACGGAACGTATGCGCTTTCCTATATTCCCGCATACATTTTGTTATTGCTTGCGCGTTTTGTGATATCCGTATTTTTGCTTGACGCACGCTCTCGCGTAAAGTCATGTATTCGTGGGCGGAGTGGCAAAATTAAGCTGCGCAATTTGCTCGATATCTTCGGTAACGGAAGCACAAGGATCGCGGGAGAACTGTTCACCGAGGACATGAATATCAGATGTATGCTTGCGGCGGCGTCATCGCTTACCGCGTCTCTTATATATATGCTTTTGACGCACACTGCGGCATATTCGTATTTATTCGGCATTGCGATATCGGCGGTAATAGCCCCGCTTTTTGCATATTATCTTTCATACGTTGGCGGCGGAGCGGTGTATCCGCGTGACAAATTGCTTCGCGGTGGAGCGGCGCTTTTGTTCGTTGCATTTTTTGCACTTCAAAAAGCGGTAATATTCGGTGTGAAATTTTCGGTCATTATTACATTATTTGCGGCTATGTACGCTTCAATTAAGCTCGGCGTAGGTTATGGTATAGCGATTGGCTTGATCGGCGGGCTGTGCGGAGATCCTGCGTATGTTGCGGTATATCCGATCGCCGGAGCGGTGTGCGGATTATTGGCGAAGAAAAATACAACGGCGGCTGTTGCGGCGGCGGGAGCAAGCGCGGGAATCTGGTCTCTGTACGCCGTGGGGCTTTCCTCGCTTCAATATTTTATGCCTGAGCTTATTGGTTGCTGCGCAGTTACCGCCGTTATTGTAAAATTCGATATTTTACCGTGCGGACGTCTGACCGCTCTTGCCGCTTCTGAGGGCGCTGATAGCAGCTCCGGCGAGCATAAAATTTTACTTGAAAAAACAGCGAAAACGGAGAGCGATATGTCAAGGCTTTCCGAGGCGACGGGTGCGTGTGCGGAGATATTCGCAAAGCTTTCCGAAGGACTGTCCAAGCCGTCGATGTCAGAGCTACGCAGGCTTTGCGACGAAAGTTGCGACAGATTTTGTTCCGCCTGTAACTCTCGCAAGCTTTGCTGGGAACGCGATTATCAAGTTGCCGCCTTGATGATAAATAAAATGACGAGCGAGCTGTATTGCAATCACAGAGCCGGCGCCGATGTGATTCCGGCGTTGATAGCGGCGCGGTGTGATAAGGCAGACGAGCTGTTAGATGAGATAAACGGCAGAGCGGGGAAGTTAGCGCTTGACGAGTTGAGCGGAGATAAGCTCGCGGTGTTCGCCGAGAATTATCTTATGTCGGCTAAGATCATCGACGCTATACGCCAAAAGCGAGCGGAGGAATTTGCCTGCGACGAGAGTTTGTCCGACAAAGTGACGCGTGAAACACGAAAAAATGGATTTTTCGCAAAAAATATATCTATCTGCGGAAACAGGGTCAAGCATATTTTTGCAGATGGCGTTGACCTTTCGCGAATCAGGCTCGGCTCTAATGATATCCGAGAGATGTTTGAAGCGCTGCTCGGTATATCTCTTACAGAGCCGGAGTTCGATCTTGCCGGAAGCGACGTAAAAATGACGCTTCGTTCAGCGGCGTGCGTTTCGGCGTCGAGCGGTGAGACGAGCTTTCCAATCGGAAACGGCACAACTTGCGGTGATTGCGCAACGTTTTTTACAAACGATGACGGGTATTCATATTCTCTGATATGCGACGGAATGGGTAGCGGAAGTGAGGCGGCTCTTGTATCGAATGTGGCATCTGCATACATGGAGCGTATGCTGTCCGCTGGCTGTCGGCTTGAAGAAACTCTCGAAGCTCTCAACAATTTTATTCGGGCTGTCAAGCTTGAATGCTCTGTAACGATAGATCTGATGGAGATCGACAATTACAGCGGAAGGGCGCGTTTCATAAAAAGCGGAGCCGCGCCATCGTTCATAATGCGAGACGGTAAGATATTTAAGCTTCAGTCAAAGACCGTTCCGATCGGGATAATGCGCGCTCTTGACGCGGAAATGATTGCATTTGATATGCATGTCGGAGATACGGTGATCATGCTTTCAGACGGAGTTGCGGAGAGCTTTGAGGATGCAAGCTGGCTACTGGATATGATGTGCGAGGATAGAATATGGAAGTATCCGCCGGAGACTATAAGCAGAAAAATATGCGAGCGCGCAATGGTATGCTCGCCTAAGGAAGACGACATATCGGCGATCGTAGTAAAGATCAAAGACGCGGTGTAAGGCAAGCTATGAGTGTCAAGCGTGCCGCAAGCGCCATATAATAAAAACAGGCGGCAGTGCGATACCAAAATATTGCATTGCCTGCCGGTTGCAGATATAACGATATGGGAAAGGAAATGTTAAGGTGTACACAAACAACAATTGCCGTATGAGATGCTCAAGCGGACCTGCGACAAATGCGGGTGGGCGGAATATGCGGAGAGGGCAGTGCGTAGCTTGTTCAAGAGGTGGCGGCGGTATCGCTTCGGGATCCGACGGTCAAAATACAACGCCGCTCGCAATCGTTTATATAGAAAATCAGACATTCAGAGATCTGTATAGCGTTGACGCCGGATTTAAGAACGGAACGGTGTTTCGCGAGCTTGATTTTCCGTTTGCCGAAGCAAGATGTAGAATGAGGGGTGGTCGCTGTGGCTGACACAGAAAGAACAAAACTTCTTGAAAAAATACAGGAGTATTGCTTTGCCGTTCACGAAAGCGAGCTGTATTTAGATACGCATCCCGCCGACAGTGACGCCGCAAGCTATCGTGCTAAGATGCTCGCGGAGAAGGAGAAGCTCACTGCGGAATATGAAAACAAGTACGGACCGCTTACGGTTCAAAGCGCGGAGGCGGGCGGCGGGACATGGACGTGGCTGACGGCGCCGTGGCCGTGGGAATATGAAGCCAACGTTTGATGATATCTGAAATAAATAAAAGGAGCCCGCGGTAAGCGGGAGTTCATAAATGTGGTTATATGAGAGAAAACTTCAATATCCCGTAAAAATAAAAAATCCGAATCCGTCGATGGCTAAAATAATCATCAGCCAACTTGGCGGACCGGACGGGGAGACCGGAGCGGCGTCGCGGTATTTAAGTCAAAGATTTACAATGCCGTA
>CAYXNQ010000090.1:0-5793 GCA_964466545.1 uncultured Lachnospiraceae bacterium
AAAAAATCCCATCGAACGAAACGTCCATGGGATTTTGGCCCGTCCTGAGGGATTTGAACCCACGGCCATCGGAATCGGAATCCGGTACTCTATCCGGGCTGAGCTAAGGACGGGTAACTGCTACGCCACTAAGTATACCACAATCAGCCTCAAAATGCAAGAGGCGAAAACAATTATCGATCTGCAAAACAAACTATTTTTCGACCGCGCGCCGAAAAGGGCTCAATGCTTTTTATCGAAAAAATATCTTTTATAATTCTTTCGCTGTCCGCGGTAATACCGCCATATCCACAGCATACGGAGTAAATTAACGTCCTCGGCGCAACGTATCGTTTCAAGCTCGCGACCTGCTAAGATCAGACTTTTTATTTCACGCGCAAGCTCGGCGTCTTTCACATATCGCTTAACGACGTCACGCGGAACATTATGCCAAAGCACCGTTTCGCTCGCCGTTTCAAGCTCCGTCGATCTGCCGTAGACCGCGTCGTCGATCATCACTCGCATCATATTGATTCCGGCACCGCGCACGTAATAACTGGAGCGTCCGAGTCTCGGATTTATCTCAAACAGCATATATTTTCCCGTGCGACTGTCGTATTTCATATCAAAATTGGAGAAGCCTACGTATCCGATATCGTTAAGAAAATTCGCTATCTTATTTGTGATCTCGCGGTCACAGCGTGAGATTATCGCCGCGTAATTTCCGAGAGTCTTAGGCGCGTATTCCTCAAGAACCGGCTGTCCAAGGCTGATGGCGCGCACACGACCGTCGAGGCCGCTGTATGCGTTCACCGTGCGCATAGCTTCGTCGGAGCCGGGAATAAATTCCTGAACTATCAGCTTTCCGTTCCACGATGACGCATTGAGTTTTGCCGCGAGCAGATCGTATTCCTCGGCGTTTTCGATATAGTAGACCTTTTTCTTACCATCGAACGACGTGTGAAGATAATCGTAAGCATTGCTGTTCTCCGGCTTTACGATCACCGGAAAATCGAACTTCATTTTTGCCGACAGCTCGGTCCGTTCGTCCTTTTCAAGCACGAGCGTCGCGGGGTAATCCATGCCGAAGCTTTCGCAAAGCTCGTAAAATTTATCCTTTGTATCGAGGCGCGACAAAAGCTCCGCCGAAGGAAAGCCGTTTTTTACTTTTTCAAGAATCGACCGAGGCGCGCGCGCCATCAGCGCTGCATAATAATCGGAGCAAGGAACAACGACTATAGCGGAGTATGTCTTCGCAAGACGGTCAAGGCGAGCTTCAAGCGCAGGATAAAATATCTCCTCGGAGCCGAAATTTTCTATACATTCCACATCAAACAAACGGCTGTGATACGTGGGTATCAATCTGCGCTCGCACAAAAGCAACGGTTTGACGCCATATTCTTCGACAAACAGCCGAGCGCTGCCGTAAGCATTCTCGTCAGAGCCGAGTATAACGGGATAAAAATCCTGCATGATCATTCTCCTCACAAATTCTGATTACCTAAGCACGAAATACTGCTCATACCAAACCAAAAACGCATATACGGTATATATCGCACGGGCGTTGTTCTTCTCGCCGGACAAATGCTCGTCAAGCAGCTTGATAAGCTTTTCTTTTACAAAAAATTTATCTGTAAAATCGCGTTCAAACATCGCGCGAACACGTGAAGCGTATTTTTCGTCGCGAAGCCATACTCTGACAGGCACCATAAAGCCGGCTTTCTTTCTCTCCGCCGTCGCTACCGGAATATGCCGATTTGCCGCCGCACGAAACGCGACCTTAGTATGTCTGCCGCGCATACGCTGAGACGGCTTCAAGCCCGCCGCGACCTTCCAAACCTCGCGATCGAGATAAGGCACTCTGAGCTCAAGCGAATGAGCCATAGTCATCTTGTCCGCCTTAAGAAGAATATCTCCCGGAAGCCAGAGATTCATATCAAGATACATTTTCTTTGTAAGCTCGTCCATACCCTTGACGTGTGCAAAATACGGGGCTGTAACGTCGCGATACGTAATACTGCTTTTATATTTATCGTTTAACAAATCGGACGCAGCCTCATCGCTCATTATAAACGCCTGCCCGATATATGAGTCCTCTACTTCGCTCGCGCCGTCTGCCAAAAATTTCTGCAAATGTCTTTGCGGAAGCTTTCCTATGGTTTTATTCATAGCTTTCCTTAAAGAAAGCGGAAGCTTTTTATATATGCGAGAATAATCCGACTGGATATACCAATCGTAACCTCCGAACAGCTCATCCGCGCCCTCTCCGGAGAGAACGACCTTGAGATCGCGCGAAGCCATTTCCGCAAGATAATAAAGCGGGACCGCGGACAGATTTGCGTGCGGCTCATCTGAATGATACTGCACCATCGGAATAGCGTCAAAGAAATCGTCTGCGGATATCTCGTGTTTTTTATTCTCTGCGGCAAGCTCTGCGGCAAGCTCTGCGGCAAGCTCTGTCTCGTCAAATCCGCTTACCTCAAAGCCGACGGAATATGTCTTCTTCGGATGCGCGGTGGCGGCAACGTAGCTTGAATCAACTCCGCCCGACAGAAACGAGCCGACCTCTACATCAGCGATCTGATGATACTTTACCGAATCAAGAACTATGCTGTCTATCGTATCGACCGCCTCACCGTCCGAAATATTTTTCTCCTCAAAGCTCGGAGTAAAATATCGGTCAACTGTCAAATCTCCGCCATTATATGTGAAAAACGTACCCGGAAGAAGCTTATACACGCCCTTAAATATCGTCTCGGCAAGAGGCGAATACTGGAACGTGAGATACAGCTTCAGCGCGTCGGGATTGATCTCTTTCTTAAATTTCGGATGCGGCAAAAAACTCTTGATCTCCGAGGAGAACATAAACGCACCGTCCATAAGCGCATAGTAAAACGGTTTTATGCCGAAGTAATCCCGCGCGCCGAAAAGCGATCTTTCGAGCTTATCATAGATCACAAACGCGAACATACCGCGAAAATGCGACGGCGCGGACGTACCGTATCTGATGTACGCACGAAGCGCTACCTCGGTATCGCAATCCGTTGAAAAAACGTCTCCGAATTTCTCCGTGAGCTCAGCTCTGATCTCGCGGAAATTATATATCTCACCGTTAAAAACGATAACATATCTGCCGTCCGGAGAGAGCATCGGCTGGCTACCGTTATCAATGTCGATTATGCTCAGTCGTCTGTGACCGAGCGCAACGCGATCGTCCGTGAAAAATCCTTCTCCGTCCGGACCGCGATGCGCGATCGTATCGCTCATTGCGCGAATGATCTCCGCTTTATTTTCAGCTTCTCCTAATCCCGAAACTTCCGCATTGTCATAAAAACCGGTAAATCCACACATTTATAAAATCGACCTCACCGCAGTCATATATTTGCAACGGCGACCCTTTCGCCGTTATATTCTTCCAAAGCTTTGAGAGTGTAATCAACATCAGAGGGACAGTCTATATATTCAAGACCGCGCTTTTGGCGCGTCTCCTCGCCCTTGCCGGTAACCAAGATCACCCGTTTCCCAATATCGAGCATTACGGCGCGTTTGATCGCACTTCCTCTGTCCTCGATTATCTCAAGCGGGCAATCAGGCGATACGTGCGACGCTATATCCGCCGCGATCGAATCAAACGATTCCTCGCCGGAATCCTCCTCCGTAATGATGACGTGTGCGCAACGCTCACCCGATATCTTTCCGAGATCATGCCGCCTCAAAAGCGCTTTTTTTCCGGGACAGCCGTACACCGATATCAGCTTCGCGTCGGGATATTCCACCTCGCACGAATCATAGAGAGCCTTAAAGCTCATGTAATTATGCGCGTAATCCACAATGACAACGACCTCGCCGTCAGCACTTCTGTAAAGCTGCATTCTTCCGCCGGCGCGCGCGCTTAACAGCGCGTCCCTCACAACGCCCATGGGTATGCCGAGAGCTATAGACATCGCTATCGCCGCAAGCGCATTGGACACGTTGAAGATTCCAGGCATCGTCAGCGTAAAGCTTCCCGAAAAATCAGGCGTTATTACGTGAAAGCTCGTCGCGTCGCCGCATTTTTCAATAGAATCGCAATATACGGTATCGCCCATATGCGAACCGAAGGTAATGACCGGCACGCGCGAGCCTATATGCTTAAGAACCTTTCCCGAATGTTCATCGTCAGTGTTAACGCAGGCAATCTTGCATGAATCGAAAAGACGCAGCTTTGAAGTGAAATAATCATCAAAATCGGGATGTTCGAGCGGACTTATGTGATCCATTCCGATATTAGTGTAGCAGGCCACGCTGTAGTTTATCCCGTCAACGCGATGATATTTGAGCGCTTGACTCGATACCTCCATCACAAAATAGCGAAGTCCCGCATCTACGGCGTTGGCAAAATGGCGATAAACCTCCGGAGACTCAGGCGTCGTCAAATGAGATTCAAATTTCTCCTTACCGTCATATGTGTCTATAGACGAAAGATATCCGCATCCGCCACAGCCGCCCCCCGCGGCATACAGCTCGATTATATCTTTCATATAATATGCCGTAGTGCTCTTTCCTTTTGTGCCGGTTATGCCTATCGTCGTAAGCTTTTCGTCAGGGGCATCGTAAAACATCCGCGCCAGAACCGCCATGGCGGCACGTATATCACGAACAAGGACATACGACGGAGTTTCGCCGACTATGCTTTCACTGAAATATACGCACGCCCCGCGCTCCATCGCGGAAGTCAAGTATTCATCTTTGAAATGCGCTCCCTTTACAATAAAGGCAAAGCCCTCAGCCGCCTCGCGCGAATCGAAAGTCAATCCACGCACTAAAACAGAGGTGTCGGTCATATCGGTCTCAACAAAAAGATTCGCGGATATCAAAAGCTCAACATATTCTTGTAGTGTATGCATCATAAGACGCTCCGTTATCGTATGTATAAATATCAATTATGTGATCGCACAGCCCGCAGGCTTGCGACAACAAGATTTCCTGCGTTAATTATACCATGATGCGAAAATGCGTGCTTGCACAGGCGTTTTCGCGAAGCCGTCAAGCTCGCAGGGTATGCGCAGCATACGGCGGGCGGCAGCCCGCGGGCTTGCGACAGCAAGATTTCCTGCGTTAATTATACCACAATCACCCATAATATACAAGACTTATATTTTGAACAATTCTCGGAAGCAAAAACCTCAAATAAATCACCCGCACCAATACAAAATTTATCGAAAATAGGTATTGAAAAGCGCTCTAATGCGTGGTATACTATTAAAAGTTGGATTTTAATCAAACAAATCTTTCATTTTTGAGGAGATAACATGGAATTTTCCGCACTTTCAGCAGAAGAACTTGCAAGAATTAAAAGCGAAGCTGCAATTCAACTTGACGAATACAAGCAAAAAGATTTGAAGCTCGACCTCACGCGCGGGAAGCCCGGAAAAAGCCAGCTCGATCTCACGCTGGGAATGCTCGGCGTTATCTCGGACGCCTCGGACTGCTTCTCCGAAAGCGGCATAGATTGCAGAAATTACGGAATCCTCGACGGACTGCCGGAAGCAAAGCGGCTGTTCTCGGAACTGCTCGATATCCCCTCTGAAAACATTATCGTCGCAGGCAATTCCTCGCTGAATATTATGTACGACACAATGGTTCGCGCCATGCTCTACGGCGTTCCCGGAGGCACGGAGCCGTGGGCAAAGCAAGGCAAGATCAAGTTCCTCTGTCCGTCACCGGGATACGACCGCCATTTTGCGATCTGCCGCGATCTCGGCATCGAAATGATACCGATCGATATGCGCGAGGACGGTCCGGATATGAACGCGGTCATCGCTTACGCCGAAA
>CAYXNQ010000091.1:0-5735 GCA_964466545.1 uncultured Lachnospiraceae bacterium
TTTGAAAAGCAGGAAATGATCGTCGTGTGCCGCCCTGAAGAAAGCCCGATGTGGTTCGACAAGCTGTGGCAGAACACCGTAGATCTTTTCCGTTCCCTCGATATTCCCGTGCGTACCCTTGAGTGCTGCTCCGGAGATCTTGCCGATCTCAAGGTCAAATCCATCGACGTTGAAGCGTGGTCTCCTCGTCAAAAGAAGTATTTTGAAGTCGGAAGCTGTTCCAATCTCGGTGACGCTCAGGCGCGTCGCCTGAAGATCCGCGTTGCAGCCAAGGACGGTCAGAAATATTTTGCACACACGCTCAACAACACGGTGGTAGCGCCTCCGCGTATGCTCATCGCATTTGTAGAAAACAACATGAACGCCGACGGCTCTATCAACATTCCCGAAGTACTGAGACCGTATATGGGCGGCAAAGCAAAGATAGAAAAGAAATAACAAATGAAAAACAAAGCTCCGAAATGCCGTAAGCGCTTCGGAGCTTTTCTGTTATTCGATTGAAAGTGAGCAAATTCCAAATCCGCGCGAGTTTTTCAAAATGTCAATGTAGACCAAAAACTGTCTGCCGCAAACGGAAATAATGAAATCACGCCCGTAAAGCGAGCCGCCGAATTTTGAATCGTACAACGACATTTTGATACCGGTATATTTTACTATCTGTAATTCACTTTGAAAATCCACGTTAAACTCTGATTCGAGAGACAAAAAGTAATCCTCAACGTCGAAATCGTGATCCGGATGAATGAGCGAACGCGCTTCTTCAAAATTTTCAGCCACGACAGCGGCAAAGAAATCAACGATAAGCTCCTCTGAGCTTTCCCGGCTGATACCGCACGACTGCAAAGTGATTAAGATAAGTGAAACGGAAAGCAAAAAACAGCAACACCGACGAGCTTTGCGCAAAATGCGGACTAAGTCCTCGCCCATGTAGTTCCTTCCTTGGTATCCTTCAATGTAACACCCATAGCGGTAAGCTCGTTTCTGATCTCATCGGCGCGAGCGTAGTTTTTCTCCTTTTTCGCCGCCGCTCTTTCGGCGATCATCGCTTCGACCTTTTCGGAAAACTCGCCGTCGTTTTCTTCGCTTTCCGAGACAAATCCCATAAGCTCAACAAGCTCGACGAGGAGATCGTAATACGGGGCAATGACGCTGCCGTCAGCGCCGGCGGAAACGAGCCTGTTTACCTCGCGAACAAGGTCAAAGATCGCGGCGATTCCATCCGCGGTATTAAAATCGTCGTCCATCGCTTCAATAAACTTGTCACGATAAGAGTTCGCAGCGGCAGTATCGGCGGCTTCGCACGAAGCGGGATTGTTTTTCAGATAGAATTTAGCGTCGTTAATGCAGTTGTAAATTCTTTCAAGCGCATTTTTCGCCTGAAGAATTATATCCTCGGAGAAATTGATCGGCGAACGATAATGCGACGAAAGCAAGAAAAATCTAATGGGCATATATCCGTATTTAGCGGATATGTCGCGAACTGTAAAGAAATTTCCCGCAGATTTCGACATTTTTTGATTGTCGATATTGATAAATCCGTTGTGGACCCAAAAGCGCGAGAATGTGCAGCCGTTAGCACATTCCGACTGCGCGATCTCATTTTCGTGATGCGGGAAAGCGAGATCCTGACCGCCGCAATGTATATCTATCGTCTTACCGAGATACTTGCGGGCCATAGCCGAGCACTCGATGTGCCAACCGGGTCTTCCGTTGCCCCAAGGCGATTCCCAATAAATCTCGCCCGGCTTAGCGGATTTCCAAAGCGCAAAATCCAGCGGGTCGCGCTTGATCTCGGAAACGTCGATACGCGCACCGCTTTCAAGATCCTCTATCGGCTGTTTGGACAACTTGCCGTATTCCTTAAACGATCTTGTGTAGAAATATACGTCTCCTCCGGAAACATATGCGTGACCGGATTCTATCAAAGCTTCGACTATCGAAATTATCTCATCTATATTTTCGGTCGCTCTCGGATGAACAGTCGCAAGGCGTATATTCAAGCCGGAAGCGTCTGTCATATATTCGCCGATGTATTTCTCTGCGACCTCTTTCGGAGTAATGCCTTCCTTTGCGGCGCGCCTGATTATCTTGTCGTCAACATCGGTAAAATTCTGAACCATTTTTACCTTCATTCCGCGGTATTCCATATATCTGCGGAGCATATCGAAGATAACGAAGCATCTGGCGTTTCCGATATGAAAATAATCGTATACGGTGGGACCGCAAACGTACATCTTTACGGTATCGCCGTCAGCAGGAGCAAATGGCTCCTTTTTTCGAGTCATATTATTATAAAGAGAAAATTGTGAATCCATTTTTATATCCGTAGCTTTCTATAATATTATTATTTTATTGTACGTCTGCTGTAATATGAGCTTCTCTGCGATTTATCACACCGAAGACCAAGATCAGCGCAAGCGCTATCACGACGGCGGAAAGAAAATACAGAGAGAAAAACACAGCGATAGATTTGATCTCGACAAGCGAAAGAACGAGCGAAGCCCCATTAAACGCGAAATGACAGAGCATCGGAGCTATTAACGATTCTGTTTTTTCGAGAAGCAACGTCAAAAGCACGCCGAGCAACGAAGTGTAGATAAACGACAGAATATTGCCGTGCGCCAAGCCGAATATCACGCTCGCCAGTATTACGGCAACAAATTGCGGCATCGCGCGCTTGAGTCTCGTATATACAAGTCCGCGAAATACGGTTTCCTCAACGATAGCGGTAATGCATGCGACGTCAATAAACTGTATCAAGAACGAGCCTTGCAAAAGCGTTTGATTCTGATCGTTATGAGATTGAAACCAGCTTTCCGGCAACGGAAGCAGCGCAAGAGAAAACGAGCAGAATATCTGCAGCGCCGCGCCGAGTAATATTATCACCGGTATGTTAAGCGGAGACAGTGAATATATACACGCCTCGGAAAAAATATTTTTGCGTCGAGCCGCGAAAAATACGGCAAGCACGGCAAGCGTAACCAAGGCGGCAGCTATAGTAATGAGGTGTATATTCTCCGCGTATTTGTTCATATACGCTTCCAAATATGCTTCCTCGCTTGAAAATCCGGTCATACCGATCAGCGAAAAGCTTATGACAAGACCGTATACAAACGAAAAAATAAGCTGGATGCCAAAAAAGAGAGCAAGATAAGACAGCGCCTTAAAACACGAGATGAAAAACTCGGAAAGCTTCGATCTTCGCGGAAGCGGCGCTCCGCAATATATACAGAATTTTGCGCCGTCATAGCTGACGCCCGCACAATTTTGACATCTCATAAGACGCCCCTCCCTTCATACATATATATCCGATATCCCGTATGACTCATTCGCAATTTTTGATCGCGTCCTCGATCTTCGTAAGTCTTTCGCTAAGCTTGGCAATCTCCTGCGATACCGGGTCGGGAATATGCGTCTGGTCAAGATCGCATTCTTCGACCTTTACGCCGGCACGTCTCACGACCTTTGCGGGTATACCGACCGCCGTACAGTTCTCCGGGACTTCCGAAAGCACGACCGCCCCCGCGGCGATCTTCGCATTGTCACCGACCTTAAATCCGCCGAGCAGCTTTGCGCCCGCGCCGACCATAACGTTATTTCCGAGAGTAGGGTGACGCTTACCTACTTCCTTGCCGGTACCTCCGAGGGTCACACCCTGATATATAGTGCAGTTGTCACCGATCTCGGCGGTCTCGCCAATAACTACTCCGCTGCCGTGGTCTATGAACAAGCCTCTGCCGATCTTTGCGGCGGGATGTATTTCGATTCCGGTAAGGAATTTTCCCATTTGGCTTATCATTCTCGCCGTAAGATGCGCGCCCTTGCCGTCGATCGAATGTGCAAGCCTGTATATCATAAGCGCGTGCAGTCCCGAATACAGAAACAATACCTCCGTGCGATTTATCGCCGCGGGATCGCGCTCAACGATTGCGTCTATATCCTCGCGAAGCTTATCTATCTCCGCATATATCTTGTCAGGAACGTCAAGCCGAATCTTTATCGGCTCGACAGTGAATCCGTCTTTTTTTTCAATTTTTATCTTAATACGCATAACGTAACCTCAAAGCCGCATATTTACAGTATTATAACTCAAATCTTTCGATTTGTAAATATCACAAAACGCTTTTCAACGCAAAAAACAAAAATATGCAAAGTCCGAGCGCTATGCGATACCATCCAAACACCTCAAAGCTGTGCTTGCGCACGAAGCTGACAAGGAATTTCAAGACCACAAGAGATACGGCAAATGCGGTGATTATTCCAGTGAGCAGTATTACCGTCTCCGATGCTGAAAAGGCAAGTCCCGTGCGGACAACATATTTCAGCAATTTCAGCGCGCTTGCGCCGAGCATTATCGGACACGCAAGAAAGAACGAAAACTCAGCCGCCGCAGTACGCGATACGCCGAGAAGCGACGCGCCGAGTATCGTCGAACCCGAACGGGAAGTTCCGGGAATCAATGCAAGTATTTGAAACGCGCCTATTCCGAAAGCGGTCTTAGGCGTTATTTCATCACAGCTTTCGTATTTCGGCGAAACGCCCTTGCGCTTTCGCTCGATCACGATAAATAAAATTCCGTAAACGATGAGCGCCGCGGCGACAACAAGATAATTATAAAAATACTTATCAAATATATCGTCAAGAAGCACGCCCACAACGCCGGCAGGTATACACGCGAGGAGTATCTTGCCCCAAAGCGAAAATGTATCCTTTCGCTCCGCAGACGTCTTTTTTCTCGAAAACGGATTAAGGCGCGAGAAATACAAGATCACGACAGCCAATATAGAGCCAAGCTGTATCACGACGGTAAACAGCTCCATAAAAGCGTCGCTCGCGTCAAATCGCAACAGCTCATCGATCAATATCATATGTCCGGTTGAGCTGATAGGCAACCATTCGGTTATTCCCTGCACGATTCCTATAACGACCGCCTTCAGAAATTCAAGAAACAATTGCATATTTTACCTCCACTGCGGCACATCAACCGCGCAAGATATCGCCCTCGCAAATATCAAACGGAGCTTTGAAGGAAAAGAGCATATTGGGATGCGGCGTAGCTTCGATCGGCTCGCCGTTTTCGTCACGAAGCTCTTCAATCTTTATTTTTCTGCCGAGTTTTCCGGGAGATATAAGCTCAACCGTATCGCCGGCAAACATTTTATTTCTTTGAATAAAGGTCACCCTCTCGCCTGCAGCGGCGCTCTCAAGCGCGGTAGCGAGATATGCCTTTTCTCGAAGATATCCGCGGTGGGATACGCATTTTGCGTTTTCATACGGCGGATTAAAGAAAAATCCCGTGTCATATTCGCGATGGCTTACACCCTCAAGCTCCTCGCGCAGTCTCGGATCGTACGTATATCCGCTTGGATCGGCTTCGTAGCTATCCATCGCGTATTTATATGTATTCGCCGTTATCGCGGCATAGTACGCGCTCTTCATTCTTCCCTCGATCTTGAAGCTGTCTATACCGGCGTCGTAAAGCTCAGGTATATGCTCGATCATACACAGATCTCGCGAACTCATCACAAACGTGCCGCCGTCTCCGGAATCAATAACAGGTATCGGCTGCCCGACGCGCTTGACCTCCTCAACGATCAGCTCGCGCGCCTTGTACTGCCACCTGCACGGCTGAGTACACGCGCCTACATTTGCGCTCCTTCCGGTGAAATAATCACTCATAAGGCATCTGCCACTGTAAGCAATACACATCGAGCCGTGAATAAACGCCTCAAGCT
>CAYXNQ010000092.1:0-5694 GCA_964466545.1 uncultured Lachnospiraceae bacterium
ATGCCTTGAGTCCGAGCGACGCCTCTATTTCCTTGCGCATCTCCTCTGTCCACGGCTCTGCACCGAAGATTCCGATGCGGAGCTTATTGTCCTCCGGCTTGTAGCCCGCTTCTTTCAGGCTTTCGCCAATATATGCGGCATACGACGGTGTGCAGCAGAGCATAGTGGCATTAAGGTCCATCATAAATTGAATCTGCCTTGCGGTATTTCCCGAAGACATAGGGAGCGTCAGGCAGCCGACCTTGTGCGAGCCGCCGTTCAGTCCGGGACCGCCGGTGAAAAGCCCGTAGCCGTAACAGATTTGGCATACGTCTTTGTTTGTTCCGCCTGCGGCGACGATCGCGCGTGCGCAACAATTTTCCCACAGGTCTATATCGTTTTGCGTGTAAAATGCAACGACTCGCTTGCCGGTTGTGCCCGACGTCGATTGTATTCTTACGCAGTTATCGAGTGAGGTTGCGAGCATACCGTAGGGATATGCTTCGCGGAGATCGTTTTTCGTAATAAACGGAAGCAGGTGAAGATCGTCGATGCTTTTTATATCGTCGGGCGTAACGCTCTTTTTATTCATAAGATCACGGTAATATGCAACGTTTTCATAGACGTGTTTGACTTGTTTTACGAGTCTTTCGGATTGCAGCTCTCGCATCTTTTCGAGAGGCATAGTCTCGATTTCTTCATTCCAATATTTTTTCATCAGGGATACCGCCTTTGTTTGTAGAGTCAAGTTCGATAATATCGCGAATACTGATTTATTTTATCACTGACGGGAGCGGTTGTCAACGCTTTAGCATGATAAATTTTTATTTTTTGAGTTTTATAAAGTAAAATCGGCATCCCCCGCAGAAGATCCGTCACGAGGGATGCCAAGGCGCACATAACGCGCCGTTAAATAGCAGAGATCACGAAATAATGTTACACGGTTTCGTCGGTATATTCCTCGAAATCGTCCTTACCGGCACCGCAAAGCGGGCAAACAAAGTCATCGGGAATATCGTCCCACTGTGTTCCCGGCTCAATGCCGTTGTCGGGATCGCCCTGTTCTTCGTCATAGACATATCCGCAGAGCATGCAAACATACTTTTTCATGATAAACTATCCTTTCAAGTGTAAATGTTTTTACAGATCGTTATTTTTCTCCGACCTCATGGTTCGGGGTGGAATCATTATAACATACAATATACCCTAATGCAACAGTAAATATAATTTTAGTAGCCGATATATGCAAAATAATTATAAACTTTTTCCTTCGATCGCTTCAAGAAGCTCACGATAATCAAAATATTTGAGCATTCCGGGGAATACGCGACCGAGATCGTCGTTATAAATTCGTCTATCGTTATACATTTCTTCTTTTTTATAATCGAGCGCGAGATCTTTTCCCGTTTCAAAATTATATTTACCGGAGACAAACGCGCATACGAGAGCCGTCGTGCCGGTCTTACCGTCACCGTACAGCGTGATTTTACCTGCGCTGCCGTATTTTTCCGTAACCGCATCGATCGCTCTTGTAAGCTCGTATGCGCGGAGTGCCGCCATGCTGTCTCCGATGAAGAAAAGATCATTTTCCAATTTGTAGAGTGTTCCGTATGTGGTGGCGTACGGCTCGTCGCGGAGAGTTTGCTGCTTCATGTAGCCGATTCCCGAAAAATCGACGACGACGACTCGATAGCCCTCGTCACATTTTGCGTATACCTCGCGATATCGCTCGTGAAAGGTGGTATTTCCATCATCCCAAACGATAAAGTACAGCGGCAGCACGTCGTCATCTCCAAATTTTGCAGTCGTAAATATTTGAGCATAGCCGAACAGATCTGCCTGAGAGCGCCACATAGCGCCGGTACAGCGGTAGCCGTCTTCCTCGCCCGTAAGTCCCTCTGTCTTTCTGAAATTCAGCCTGTGCGGAGTTCTGTATGAATATATCTGCTTTTCAAGCCATGCCTTAGCCTGAGCTTGCCTTTCGGCTGGCGGCAGTGAAAGGCGTGCGGCTTCCTGCGCGTCTGCGAGCTCGCGTACATCATCGCGCATGAATTTTGCATTTTGGATATCGCCCATTACATGACCGTTCGGAGTAGCGTAAAGAGCTTCTTCGGGTAGCGGCTCGAAGCTTGAATTGTCTATATGCTTTTCCTCACCGAGCAGATGCTTTGAGAAAAACGCTGCGGCGTCACGAGCAAGCTTAGGAGTATAGGAGTGAAGGTAATCGTCTTCATAAAGCTTGAGGTTGTCGCCGGAGCCATACATCTCATAGAATCGCTTCGCCTCGTCGTAGGTGTCGTATGTGCCGTCGATCGTGAAGAAATCATATTTTACGGCAAGAATGGCAAAGGGCTTGGGCGCGAAATACATGATCGGAGATATGTGGTCGTAGCCGTAAAGCGTCGCACTCGGCCAGATCTGCTCAGCGTCTTGCGACTGTCCGACATACATATATGCCTCTCTGCTTGTGACGAACGTTCCGGGGGCGGCGGCGGCGATGCGGTCGTCGATTCCCGCGGATATTAAGGACTGCGTTCCGCCTCCGGAGTTTCCCGTAATTCCTATCTTATCCGGATCGACCTCAGGGCGAGTTTGCAGATAGTCTATCGCGCGCATTTCGTCAAGCAAAAAGTATCTCGCGCAGGCGGCGCCGGACGCAAGACCGGGAATACCCGCCTGATCGTGATCTGCGGTAGCGCGCGGGATCAGATACGTATCGTTTTCCGCGTCATAATACTCGCTTCGTTCACCTTGACCGACCGGGTCTATAGCAAATACAACGAGTCCCGCGCGGCAGATCGTATCGCACACACGCTGATATTCGGGGTAAAGGCGACCTTCTGCGGAGTGACCGCAAACAAAGAGTACGGCGGGGGCCTTTTGCGTAAGTCCGTTTGGGATATACATTGAGCCGGTGACGTATGTATCTTTACGCGAATTGAATATTATACTTTCGATTTTGTAATCGTCGCGAGCGATCGTATTTGTGATTCTCGCGTTCAAAGGAGTGCCATCGAACGGGATACCGCCGATAGAATCGAGAAATTTTGCGCGTTTTTCGATGTTATACAGCTTGAGCTGTTCGACGTTTTTTATTGCGTCGCGTTCTTCTCGGTTCTTTGCAAACAGCTTTTCCGCACGCCTGTAGATGTGATCCTTTAATTGCTGATATGTCGTGTAGAGCGGAGTGGGTCCGTATACATACAGTTTTTCAAATGGCATGATCGACCTCCTGATCTTTATTTATTAGAGTCGCTTTTGCGACTTGTGAGCTTATCGAAATCTTTAACTATAGATTTGTAAATTTTATTTCCGGTTTCCTGCGTGAAAGCGCGAACAAGGGAAATGTTAAGCTCTTGCTTGTCCTTGGCTTTAGTATATATAGTCAAGAATTTTGAAAACGCAGACTCGTCCAGTCCGATCGCCCGAAGCTTAACGCGCAACTTTTTGCGACTGTCCGCCGCAATAGTTTGTTCGTTGCTTTTTTCAGATCGATCTCGCGTTTGCGGAGCTTTTGCATTATTGTTTTTCCGCTGTTCAGTTTTTGATTTTGGATTTTTGACATTAGCAGGTGACTTTTGTTCTGCGTTTTTCCTGCAGGTCCTTGATGCATTATTTTTATCGCATTTTTTCGGAGCTTTTGCCGTTCCCGGAGAAGATGCTTGAATCCTGTTTATTGTGAGTTGTGGGTTAATACCGCGCCAGAACTCGATTACCGGTTCGAAGGACGGGTTTGACGAGAGTATGCTGATTTCGCCATCGTTTCCGGAGGCGATCAGATAACCGATATAACTTGAGATCTGCATAGAAGCGGCAGTTTGATCATCAGCGTTTATTTTTATGTATCTGATCATTGCGTGCTTGCTGGTGAGGCAGATCGGCGCTCCTTTGGGAATCTCGGCGTGATCGTTTTGATGAAAAACGAAGGCGCGGTCTCCCGCTCTCAGCTTATCCTTCCAATCCGGCATTGCGCCTGAAGCTGTTTCAAAGTCAATTATGTAGCTTGCCATAAGGTTTCCTTAATATTTTAATTGGTTTTCGGTGTGCTGTTGTCAAGATCTCGCTCGAAACACAGCAGCGTTTCTACGTGTGACGTATTCGCGAACAGGTCGACTGATATAGATCTTCCGAGCTTATATCCTTGCGCAACGAGCAGCTTGCTGTCGCGTGCCAATGCTTCCGGACTGCAGGCGACGTAAACGAGTCTTGGTATCGAAAGCTTTGAGATGTTGGTGAGAAGCTCGCGCGGTGCGCCGTTTCTCGGCGGATCCAAGATTGCCGCGGTTATCGATCGGGAAGTGTGCTTTGCAATTTCTACGCAGTCGCCGTGATAATATTTGACGTTTGGTTGCCCGTTAAGCTCGGCGTTGTGAGATGCATTTTGAGCTGCGGCTTTGTTAAGCTCTATTCCGACAAAATCAGCCGCGGGAAATTGCAATGCAAGTACGATTGAAAATAATCCTGTTCCGCAGCAGAGATCCGCGATGTAGTCGTTTTCAGACGGCTTTAGCAGCTCAGCCGCCGCTTCGACCAGCAGCTCTGCACCGCGCGGATTTACCTGCCAAAACGCTTCCGGCGAAATATCAAAGCTCATGCCGGCGATGGTGTCGCGCAGATATTTGTCTCCGTAGATGTGGATTAAATTCGAGGCTTCCGGAGTGTCGCCTGTGCCATAATACGCCGATCTTATCTGCGGAAACTCATCAGCCGCAGAGGCGATAAGAGCTTCCAAAAGCTTTACAGACGGCGCACAATTGAATCCGAGCGTAAGTTGAACGGCGTCGGCATTTCGTGACGAGCGCATATAAAGATATGTGGGAGCAAGCGCCGGAGTAGTTTTCAGCAGTTGTTCAACGCAAAAAGCGATATCCGAAAATATCGGGTAAGCGGCAATACAACCGGAGGCCTGAAGCGGTATGACCTGACGTGAAGCCGACGAAAAATATCCGAAGCGACCGCGATCGTAATGAAATACGACTTTATTCCGATAAATTTCCGGATAAGGCGATAGTATCTTTTCCGGTGGCGGAAGCTGCGCGCCTGCGCGTCTTGCGGCGGAAACGACAGCTTTTGTTTTGATCTCAAGCTGGTATCTGTAATCTATATGCCGCAGAGAACAGCCGCCGCACCCTTTTTCAAAGGCGGGGCAATCCGGAGTAGCGCGAAAAGCGGACGGCGATTTCAATTTGAGCAGGCGTGCGATTGAATAGTTTTTTTGATTGCGCGTGATCTCGATATCGGCAATGTCGCCGGCGATCGCACCGCTTACAAAAATGACTTTTCCGTCAAGCTTTGCGATCCCGCTTGCCAGAATATTGGTATCTGTTATTTCGACATCGCGATATATCTGCCCCATAACTGCTCCGAATTGAAATTTATATATTGGTATTATATCATTCGCTTGCATAAGTGTCAACTCAAAGTTTGATTTGCTGAGGCGATAAAAAAGCGTCGGCAGTTTAAGCAGACGCTTTTTTGCTCTATAAGCAATTATATTGAGATCAGTTACATTCGGCGACCAGCGGACCTGCAAGCTCTTTAAGGTAGAAAAGCTTACCGGGAAGCGTGGGAATGAATGAAGATGTGATGCTCTTGTCGGGACCGTAATGCAGGGTGGTGAGGAAGCTCATACCTTGCCAGCCCATTCCGCGACCGAGCGCACCGTCTGCACCGCCGATGATATAATCAGCCTGAAGGAATATGCCGGGACCGATA
>CAYXNQ010000093.1:0-1800 GCA_964466545.1 uncultured Lachnospiraceae bacterium
TCCACGAATCGACGTCGATATAGGCTTCCCACGGCCCGTCCTCCATTATGGCTTTCTCCATATTCAGCATATAATAAAGGATATACAAAAATTCGGGACTGTTGGGATATTCAATGTCGGGTTCTTTTACATATATTCTGAACACAGTTTTTGTATCAAAATAATCAAGCCCATATATGTTTTGTCCGTCGAAATCCCAACCGATCTCAAGAAGAAATCCGACGTCAAGCTCACCCGTGTCAGGATCGGTCGTTCCGCCGATATCGAGACGTCCGTTGCCGTCTTCTATCTTATCGGAAAACGTGTAAACGCCAAGATATTCTCCGTTGATATATAGATTTATCAAGATATGCGTTGAGGTGAAATCGAGACCGGACATTGCTTTTGCCATATCGTGCGCAACACAATTGCGAATCAGCGTTTTATCCGTATAATTGCACGTGAGGACCCAATCTCTGTTTTTCGGAAGGTCAAACAGCTTGGCCCCCTTGTCAAGCTTGATCCTGTAGGATTTTTTGGGGAAGGTCGTCCACGATGAGTTGCCTCTGCCGCGGATCTTCGTTTGATATTCCACGCCGTCGATCGACATAGTAGCGTGAACATATTCGGTTTTTGATGTAATGCTTGCGCCGTCGTCTACGGTGATCTCTACGAGAGGAATACTGTATGACAGACGTTCTGAAATTACAAGATAAGTGCGCGCATTGCCCGATTCATCGAGCAGGGTGAGCGGAAAAGAGCTTGTAAGGTCAACGTCATTTAATATGACGGCTTCGCCGGTCGTCGATGTCAGGGTAAGCATTGCGTCGTATAGCTCGTTCCGGCTGACTATCAGCGGTACTCCGAGGGTGATCAGATTTCCGTAGATAGAAATTTCAAGAACTTCGCTTGATGCGGTTTCTCCGATGTTCGAAAGCTTCGCACCTGATACGGCGGCATTGCCGCAGCCGCCGAAGCTACCGGAGACTTTGACGCCGTTATATGATGCGACGTTATGGTAAAGCTCAATTGCGGAAAGCTCAGGCGGCTCGCCGTGACAAACAGTCAGGTGAGAGGACGGAGCGTCGACGGATATGATTCCGGTCGCGATCGGCGTAGTATCGGCGCACCAAACGCAAATATCGTATTCTCCGTCAAATTTGAATGTTAGGCTTGCGCCTGTCAGCGAAGTGGTAGGCAGGTATACAATATCTGCGGCTTTGTGTATTACAATGTTATGCTCGATGTCAAACTGCTCGCTTATGCAAACGAGAGGCTTATTCTGCAAGAAAAGAAAAGCGTTGTCGCTTGCAAGAGCTTCAAGCTCGGCAAATGAGGCGACGTAATACACGCCGTCCGCCGCTTTGTCCGGCGGTGATTCGATATAATCACGCTCTGTCGAGCTTTCGCTTTGAGATTCGGATTCAGAAGCTTCGCCGGAATCAGAGCTTGGTGGCGTAGATTCTAAAGTGCTCTGCGATTCTGACGGAGCGGCGGAATCTGATTCGGGATTATCTCCGCGAATGTTGGGATTTACAATGGTAACGCATGAGGTCAATATGCTTAAAATGAGAAGAAGCGATAATAATTTAAGCTTTTTCAAAATTGATCTCCGAAATAATGCTGACTGCGATAGCGCCTGATAGTATGGTACTATCGCAGTTTTTATGCGGTTATACTCTTACTTCTCCGACAGCTCCGAGATCGAGCAGGGAAGAATATTTTGCAATCACCGGACTTGCGTATTCACGGAGAAATTCTTCCGTTTGATACGGTGCGCAGCCCACAAAATTCATGGGATCGGCAAGTCTGTCGAGATCG
>CAYXNQ010000093.1:1900-5690 GCA_964466545.1 uncultured Lachnospiraceae bacterium
GCGTCGGTCGCGAGGAATGCTTCCGGAATCGATATCCTGCGGTTTGCGGAATCGTCCAGCGTTCTTTCAAACCACTGAGTTGCGGCGGTATACGCCGGATTGAGCACGTCTATCATAACATAGCGGGCGAGGGAAGCGATCCTTTCGCTTCGCATGGGATTGCGCTTGTATGCCATTGCGGAGGAGCCGATCTGCTTTTCTTCAAACGGCTCGTCAAATTCCTTGAGGTGAGAGAGAAGTCTGATATCATTTGAGAATTTTGCGGCGCTTTGAGCGATTCCGGCAAGCACGGACAGAACGTTATAATCAAGCTTCCGCGTGTATGTTTGACCGGAAACGGGGAATGTCTTTTCAAATCCCATTTTTTCCGCGATCAGTGTTTCGAGCTGCTTGACCTTATTGTAATCGCCGCCGAACAGCTCAAGGAAGCTTGCACCTGTTCCTGTCGTTCCTTTGCAACCGAGAAGCCGGAGAGATTTTTCTGCATTTTCAACGGCTTCGATGTCGAGCAACAGATCCTGAAGCCAAAGAGTTGCGCGCTTTCCGACGGTCGTCGGCTGTGCGGATTGAAAATGAGTATACGCAAGCGTCGGCTCGGATCTGTGCTTTTCCGCAAACGCCGAGGTGGCAGCAGCCGCGTTTACGAGCAGCTTCTTTATGCGCGCAAGGGCGTCGCGCATTTGAATTATATCGGTATTGTCTCCAACGTAGCAGGATGTAGCACCGAGATGGATTATCGGTTTTGCCTTCGGACAAACGTCGCCGTAGGCGTGAATGTGAGCCATTACATCATGTCTGAGGCTGTGCTCGTATCTGTTTGCCGCTTCGTAGTCGATATCGTATATGTGCTCCTTCATTTCGGCGATCTGTTCTTCGGTGATATCGAGTCCGAGTTCCATTTCGGCTTCCGCGAGAGCTATCCAGAGCTTTCTCCATGTGGAGAATTTTACGTCCGATGAGAATATTTTTTTCATTTCATTGCTTGCGTATCGCGTGCAAAGCGGATTTTCGTAAATGTCAGTCATTTCATTCTCCTCAAATTTAATTATTTTTATATTCTGTTGCACCATTCTACAGCGTCCGGTATCCACTTGCGCAGATGCGGCATTTCCATGTCTTTGTTGCCGAGAGAGGTGTATTTATTGCCGAGCGCAATGCCGTGTACATTGCCGTTGTATATGCGCATTTCAAACGGAATGTTTTTTTCTGCCAGCTTCATTGCGAACAATAAAGAGTTTTGCACCGGCACTACCGGATCCTTGTCGCATGACCACATGAAAATCGGCGGCGTTTTTTCGCTGATATGTTCTTCGGCAGACCATTTTCGCATATCGTCGTCTGTTGGGAGTTTGTTTCCGCAGATCAACTCGGTACATACATCGAGCGCGTGCGGAGGAGTGCAAGTGATAAGCGAATAGGAGAGTATAACGCCGTCTGGACGGTTGCTACCGTACTTTATAGGCTTTGGCGCTCCCTCTGAGCAGATCGGCAAATGCCACATCGTTGCGAGGCACGCTGCGAGGTGACCTCCTGCCGAATAGCCGAGTACGAATATCTTATTTTCATCGAGATTGTATTTTGCGGCATTATTTCTGACATGGGCTACCGCCAGAGATGCGTCAACGAGGGGAGCAGGGAATTTTGCGGCTTCGTTCAGCGAATATGCAAGAATAAACACGTTGAAGCCTTCGGCAAAAAATCGCATACCGACGGGTTCGCCTTCGCGCCACGACAGATGCGTGTATCCGCCGCCGGGGAATATAACGATCGCGGGACGGCAGGGAATATTATTTTCGGGCAGATCATCCCAAATATAAGTTTTTAAGGTAACGTTTTCATCGAGCTCGTTGAGCTTGACAGTATGAGAATGCATTCGATTCCTCCGATGATATTTGTCGGCAGACAAAAAATTACTACTTTAATTATATCGTTTTTACATGGGAATGTCAATAATGACAGATGTATAAATAATACTTTTCGCGCAGGCGAAATATGTGGAATTTGGAGCGGAATTATGCTATACTTATAAAGCGGAAGCATTTTCGGAGGTAATTTATGAAAAAAACTACGCTTTGTTATATTGAAAAAGACGGAAAATATTTGATGCTGCATCGCACAAAAAAGAAAAACGATGAAAACGGCGGCAAATGGATCGGTGTGGGTGGCAAGCTCGAAGCGGGAGAGACTCCCGCAGATTGCGCCATTCGCGAGATCAGAGAAGAAACGGGACTTCGCGTAAGTACGATAGACAGGCGTGGAACGATATATTTTTATTCTGATGTGTATCCGGCGGAGACGATGTATTTGTTTACTGTTACCGATTTTTTCGGAGAGGTGAGCGATTGTGATGAAGGCGAGCTTGCGTGGATCGAAAAATCTAATCTGATGCGACTTCCGATGTGGGAGGGAGACCGAATATTTCTTCGGTTGCTTTTGAATGACTCTCCATATTTTGAGCTTGAGCTTAAATATCACGGCGAGAAGCTCGCGTCTGCGATCTTGAACGGCGAACAAATAAATATTTGATAACAAAAAGGTACTCTCGCCGCGCGGCAGGAGTACCTTTAGTTTTTACATGATAAAATCCGATACGCTTTGCATTATAGCGCCGATCGCCTTGATCGCGTGCTCGGCCTTGCGTCTTACGGGAGGCTTTTTTGGCTTCAGCACGCAGATGAGCATAATTCCGACGCCCACGCCGAGTGCTGTTCCCAATGCGAGGAGTTTAATTGGCTTCTTTGAACATTTTGACATTGTTTATGCCGCCTTTCGCGAATATTTCAAAAGTATTATCCGTCGAAAAGATAAAGATTATTCAGAAACCGTTTAATTAATTCAGCTCGTATCTGCCGGCTATTGCACGACTTAAAGTCATGTTATCAACAAATTCCAGATCACCGCCCACGGGAATACCGTTAGCTATCCTCGACACCTTGATTCCGAGCGGTACGATGAGTCGGCTTATGTACATAGCGGTGGCTTCTCCCTCGGCTGTCGGATTCGTTGCGATTATGACTTCGGAAACGTTTCCTCCGGACAAGCGTGCCAGCAATTCTCGAATCTTTAATTTATCGGGGGTGATACCCTTGATTGGCGAGATAGTTCCGTGAAGAACGTGATACAGTCCGGAGTATTCTCTCGTCCGTTCTATTGCCGCAACCGCTCTGGTATCTTCAACGACGCACACGGTTGTGTGATCTCTTTCGTCGTCCGAGCATATCGGGCAGAGCTCGTTCACTGAGATATTTTGGCATTCTCGGCAGTATGTCACGCCGTGTTTTGCGGCGAGAATTGCGGAGGCAAATTCCTCGGCGTCTGCCGTAGGCATATTCACGACGGAAAAGGCGAGGCGAAGCGCGGTCTTTTTTCCGATGCCGTCGAGATGGCGGAACATATCCGCGAGTCGTTCTACAGGCTCAATATAGTCGGACATATCAGAACATTCCGGGGAATCCGGGCATATTGAGAGCGCCGGTTATCTTCGACATTTCTTCTGAATTGACGGCGTTGACTTTTTTGATTGCTTCGTTTACTGCGGCTGTGAGAATATCGGAGAGGGTCTCGATATCGTCCGGATCGACGATTTCGGGCTTGATGTCGATGTTTTTGATCTCAAGCGTACCGGTTATCTTCACTGTGACCATTCCGCCGCCTGCGGATACTTCGTATTCTTTTGAATCAAGCTCCTCTTGCTTTGCAGCCATCTCCTCCTGCATTTTTTGAGCTTGACGGATCCTTCCGTTCATATTTGTAGGGCCGCCGCCCATTCCCTTAGGCAATCTTGCTTTCA
>CAYXNQ010000094.1:0-5670 GCA_964466545.1 uncultured Lachnospiraceae bacterium
TCTTATCGCGCGAAAGGCCGAGCAGATCGAACGCTTTCGCCGTTACGAGCAGAGCAAGACATGAATCAAGACCGCCCGATATAGCGACGGCGGCTCCGCTTGAATGAGCGGCGCGAAGTCTTGCGGCAAGCGCGTGCGACTGGATCTCGACTATACGGCGGCAGGACGCCTTCATCGACGTCTCGTCCTTCGGAATAAACGGATATGCGTCGATAATTCCGGTTATGTCAACGTCGCGGATCGGCTGTGAAAACTCAACGGTCTCGGCGTTCTCGTCTGCGCCGAAAGACATCTCGGATCTAAGACGGTCGCCGGCGATATGTTCTGTGTCTATCACAGCTGAGATAAGCTTATTTTTCGCAAACGGCGGATTTTCCCGCAGGATTTCTCCGCGTTCCGCAATTACCGCGTAGCCGGAAGATACGGTGTCGGTCGTGGATTCGCCTTCGCCTGCCGAGGAATAGACGTATGCCGAGATACAGCGCGAGGAATGTTCGGATACAGTTGAACGAATGTTTTCCTCGCGTCCGACCGTCTCGTAGATCGCTGACAGGTTTGCGGTGATATTCGCACCGAGCATAGCGTGGCGAGAAGACGGAGGTATGATTGCGAAAAGATCGGTCGATATTTCCGCGGAGACTGTAAAGCTATCGACATTTGCGCATTTGTATATAATATTTTTGCCAAACGGAACGGTGTAGCCGTGCCAGCTTATGTCCTTTCGCATTTCGGGGGCGGGAGAGAAAAATCCTGTCTCCGAATTTCCGCCTTTGCGAATGAGATTTTCTTTCGGAGAGATTCCGAGCAGCTTGCCGTCCGAGATCGCGACGGCGCAGTTATACAGTTTTCCGCCGGTAAATATCGGCGCGCCGACAAACACGAGCGTGCTGTAGCCCTTGCTTTCCCGAATGATATCGCAGAGAGCGTTTTCCGCTTCATCGATCAGCGTCCTTTGCAAAAATAATTCGCCGCACGATGCGCCGGTTACGCACAGCTCAGGAAATACGAGCAGATTGACGTTTTCCTCGTCTGCGGCTTTGATGATCTCAACGATAGAGCGCGCGTTCGATCTCGGATCTGCAAGACGTAGAGAAAACGACGCGGCGGCGGCTTTTATATATCCGTGTTTCATAAAAAAATAGCTCCTTTCGGGAATAAATCGAACAAAAATCGTATAAACTCTTGACGATTTGCTTCTTTTATCTTATTATAATATCATACCTCAAATTTATCAATATTTTTATGATAATTCTTTTAAGGCAAATTATTAAACGAAGTAGTTCAGAAAAGGATTTTTGCTATGCAGGATAAAAAGCATTTGGCGCTTCTTTGCGATTTTTATGAGATCACAATGGGGCGCGGATATTTTCACTCGGATATGCGCGACAAGATCGCTTATTTCGATATGTTTTTCAGGAGAGTGCCCGACGGCGGCGGTTACGCTGTATTCGCCGGCCTTGAGCAGTTCTCCGAATATATAGAGAATCTGCGCTTTTACGATGACGATATAGAGTATCTTCGTTCGGTCGGAATTTTCGACGAGGAATTTCTTTCGTATATCAGGGACTTCCGTTTCACCGGAGATATTTGGTCGGTTCCGGAGGGAACTGTCGTTTTCCCCGGCGAGCCGATAATTACGGTAAGAGCGCCGATAATCGAGGCTCAGCTTGTCGAAACGTATCTTCTTCTCTCCATAAATCATCAGTCGCTCGTGGCAACTAAGGCTTCGCGAATGAATCGCGCCGCAGCCGGCAGACCGATAATGGAATTTGGCTCGCGCCGCGCTCACGGCGAGGACGCGGCTGTACTCGGAGCGAGAGCGGCGTATATCGGCGGTTGCGCCGGAACAGCTTGCGCGCTTTCCGATAAGCTGTTCTCTGTTCCCGCAGGCGGAACCATGGCACATTCGTGGGTGCAATCCTTTGATTCCGAATATGAGGCGTTTGTCCAGTACTGTCGGCTTTATCCCGAAAATCCGACCTTGCTCATAGATACGTATAACGTAATGAAGAGCGGTCTTCCGAACGCGATACGCGCGATCAAGGATGTGCTGTGGCCGATGGGCAAAAAGAGATGCGCGGTCCGTATCGACTCCGGAGATATCGCATATCTTACCAAAAAGATACGCGCGGTGCTCGATGAAGCCGGACTTACCGACTGCAAGATAACGGTATCCAATTCAATTGACGAGTATCTTATTGTAGAGCTTTTGCGTCAGGGCGCGGTCATCGACAATTTCGGAATCGGCGAAAGACTTATCACAGCGAGAAGCGAACCTGTTTTCGGCGGAGTTTACAAGCTTGCGGCAATCGAGGACAGCAAGGGAAGGATCACGCCTAAGATAAAGGTCAGCGAGAATACGGAGAAGATCACAAATCCTCACGTGAAGGAGCTGTATCGCGCTTATGCGGGCGATACGGGCAAGGCGGAGGCGGATATCATCGCGCTCAAGGATGAAATTATCGACGATTCCGCGCCGTATGAGATATTCGATCCCGATTATACATGGAAGCGCAAGACCCTCAAGAATTTCAAACTTCGCAGACTGCGTGAGCAGATATATCAAAACGGCAAGCGCGTTTATGAATTTCCGCCGCTTGCCCAGGTCAAAGAATACTGTGCCGGTGAGCTTGAGAGTATGTGGGAAGAAGTGCTTCGCTTTGAAAATCCCCACAATTATTACGTCGATCTTACGGAAAAGCTTTGGGATCTTAAGCACAAGCTGATCCGCAAGAGCCAGTCAGCTGAAGACGAATTTTGACTTACAGATAATTGCATTGTGAAAGGGCATACAAATGAAACATGAAATACTTCTGAAAAATCCCGCGCAGACTTGGGATAACGCGTCTCCTGTAGGCTCAGGCAGAATGGGAATGATGATCTACGGAACGCCGAACAAAGAGCGCCTTTGCTTGAACGAGGAGTCGATCTGGTCTCAGACCGACAAGAGCGCCGATCTTCCGAATTTCAGAGATAAAGTCGATCATTTGCGCGCGCTGTTTCTCTCCGGACGCGGCACTGAGGCAGACGCCTGGGCGCAAAACGAAATGAAGGATGATTTCTTTACAATCAGAGCGTATGAATACGCCGGCGAGCTTTCCATAAAGGTAAAGGACGGCGCCGCCGAGAATTACAGCCGTGTACTTGATCTTGATCGCGGAGTTTGCACGGTGGAATACAAGATTGGAAGCACAAGCTTCAAGAGCGAGAGCTTTGCCTCGCATCCGGATGACGTAATGGTATACAGTCTGTCGGCGAGCGAAGCGTTTGATTGCGAGATAGCGCTTTCCCGTGAGGCTTATGACAGCACAGAATATACAGCGGGAGCTATACGTATGCTCGCGACTACGGCTGAGGGCGGACATCGCTTCTGCACGGCGGTAAAGGTCGTTACGGACGGAGAATTTAAGCCTGCCCGCAATTCGCTTTTCGTTATGAATGCCACCGAAGTAAAGGCGTACATCGCGATCAGAACGAGCTTTAGGTCAGACGATTTCGACTCGCGCGCCATGTGCGATCTCAAAGCGGCTGATGTCGGATTCGACGAGCTTCTTCGCAGACATACCGAGGATTTTTCCTCCCTCATGTCAAAATCTGACATAAGCTTCGGAGAGGATAAGCTCGCGGATATGCCGATAGATCGCCGTCTTGCAAGACTCAAGGAGTCGAAAGAGGCGAGCGACCCCGCGCTCAGCGCACTCTATTTTGCATTCGGTAAATATTTGCTTATATCTTCCAGCCGCGCGGACACGCTTCCCGCAAATCTCCAAGGCGTTTGGGCAGAGGGGCTGACTCCGCCATGGAACGCCGATTATCACACGAATATCAATCTGCAGATGAATTATTGGGGAGCGGAGGTCTCGAACCTTTCCGAATGTGCGACGGCGCTGTTCCGCTATATGAACGATATTTTGCTTGACGGCGGCAGGCGCGTTGCCCGCGTGAATTACCGTTGTCGCGGAACCGTAGTTCATCATATATCCGATATTTACGGCTTTGCCGCTGCCGGCGACGGCGTTTGGGGAATGTGGCCGATGGGCGCGGCGTGGCTTTCGTATCATATGTGGGATCATTATCTTTTCACAAAGGACGAAAAATTCCTGCGCGACGTCGCATACGAATTTATCGCCGAATCCGCCCGCTTCTTTATGGACTTTATGTTCGAGGATCAGAACGGCGTAATGCATACAGGCCCTTGCAATTCTCCCGAAAACTCATATTATGTGGACACTCCGAGCGGCAAGAAGGAGATGTGGCTCTCCATTTCTCCGACAATGGATATCGAGATCGTCGGCGGTCTCTTCCGCTTCTATATCGAGTGCGAGAAGATACTCGGCATAGATCCCGCCGGTGCGAGAGAGGCGGAGCGTATCCTTTCAAAAATGCCGCCGCTCAAGATCAGCAAAGAGGGCTATCTTCAGGAATGGCTTGAGGATTACGAGGAGGTCGATCGCGGTCACCGTCATATTTCTCATGCGTTCGCACTTTATCCGGGATACCAGATCAACCGCACAACGCCGGAGCTATTCGACGCTGTGAAGTCTACGATGAAGCGCAGACTGTCGGCAGGCGGCGGACATACGGGCTGGAGCTGCGCTTGGCTGATAAATCTCTATGCGAGATTGCACGACGGAGAGGGCGCGGAAAATATGCTCAGAAAGCTGTATACCGATTCAACATACGATAATCTGCTTGACCGTCATCCGCCGTTCCAGATCGACGGAAACTTCGGCGGCTCGGCGGCGATCGCGGAGATGCTGTTGCAGAGTCACGAGGGCTGCATATCCGTTTTACCGGCTGTCACGCGCGAGCTGGCAAGCGGCAGCTTTACCGATCTCAGAGCGCGCGGCGGCTATACCGTTTCGTGCGATTTTGAAAACGGGATGATCAAGAGCTTAAAGATAGTTCCGGATTACGACGGTGCGTTTGACGTTGAGATCCCGGAATCTCAGCGCGGAGCGTCGTTTGTCGCGGCAGGCGGAGATATCGTTTCGTGCGAGGACGGCAAGCTGCATCTTGCGGGCAAAGCCGGCGAGAGCGTCGTCATCAATGTAATATGACAATTTTTCAGAAGGGCTGAATAAAAATGAGAGCTGTAATATCGGTTATCGGCAAGGATTCGGTTGGTATTCTTGCAAAGGTAAGCAACACCTGTGCGGCAAATTCCGCAAATATAATAGATGTGACGCAATCCGTTCTTCGCGATATGTTCGTTATGGTAATGCTTGTGGAGCTTCCGGAAAGCGAAGACGGACTGATGAAGCTTCGCTCGTCAATGGACGTGATCTCACGCGAGCTCGGTATGCAGATACACGTTATGCATGAGGATATATTCAATTCCATGCATCGCATATAGGAGGGCGTCTTGATCAATATAAACGATATCATGGAAACCATAACCATGATCAACAATGACAATCTCGATATCCGCACGATAACGATGGGTATGTCGTTGCTTGACTGCGCGGATTCGAGCATTGACGCTTCCTGCGCAAAGATCTACGAAAAGATTACAAGAAACGCAAAGGATCTCGTGAAGGTCGGCGAGGATATTTCAAAGAAATACGGTATTCCGATAATCAATAAAAGAATATCGGTCACACCGATAGCAATGCTTGTCGCGGCGAACGATAAAAAAGATCCCGTGAAATACGCATTGACTTTGCAAAG
>CAYXNQ010000095.1:0-5489 GCA_964466545.1 uncultured Lachnospiraceae bacterium
AGAACAGTCGGTTCCGGCGTTGTTATCGAGATCGAGGCATAATTAATCTTTAGCTCTCATGCAAAGGGCGAGCCGCGCGTTCGCCCTTTGCATAAATTGTTCTGTAGGCATTGAGGTTTTGGGGACCTGCCCGCAAGCACGCTCGGTGCCTGTGGCGGGTTTTCTTGTTTTGTCCCGCAATTTTGAATATAATATATAATATCTTTGGGGATGGGTGAAATTCCATACCGGCGGTATAGCCCGCAAGCGTATCTTCGCTGAACAGGTGAGATTCCTGTGCCGACGGTAAAGTCCGGATGGGAAAAGATATTTCCCCTCTTTAGGAGGATAAATTGAATAACAGGCTGTTTAGGATAACCGCAGTCGGCGTACTGTCCGGGTTATCTGTCGTTTTCGTCATGCTCGTGCATTTTCCTATTTTTCCGATGGTATCTTTTTTGGAGTACGATCCCGCAGATATCCCGATCTTTGTCGTAACGGCTTTTTTCGGTCCGGCTTCCGGTCTTGTTATGACAGTCGCCGTAAGCGTGATCCAGGGCCTCACCGTGAGTGCGCAAAGCGGAGCTGTCGGAATCGTGATGCATATTTTGGCTACCGGCTTTTTTGTCGTAGCTGAATCTATTGCAATATTTTTGCTTAAGCGCGCGGGCTTTTCCGTCCTTCTGACGACCGTTATATCAACAGTTGCCGGAGTATTTGCAATGACGCTCGTTATGACGGCGTGGAATATGCTGTTTACTCCGTACTTTATGGGTGTTACTTTGAGCGATCTTGCGGCGTTCATGCCGTTTATAATCGCATTCAATTTTCTTAAAGCTGCAATCAACGGCGGCGTTTCAGCTGCGATCTATCTCGCAATATACGCCCCTGTAAATAAATATATAAATAAAAAATCTGCTTGACAGCAGGAGAGCGGTCGCTTTGAGCCGCAAAAGAAAGGTTTACATAAATTATGATGCGCAAATTATTTACTTCCGAATCGGTGACAGAGGGTCATCCGGATAAAATATGCGACAAAATATCCGACGCACTGCTTGACGAAATGCTTCGCGTCGATCCTATGTCGCGCGTTGCCGCCGAAACTATGGCGACGACCGGATTGGTTACGGTATTCGGCGAGGTCACCACGCGCGCGCACGTTGACGTGCAGGCTGTCGTTCGCCGCGTTATAGATGAGATCGGTTACAATAATGCCGATTACGGATTCGACTGCAATACCTGTGCGGTGCTGAATACCCTTCACGCGCAGTCTCCCGATATCGCAATGGGCGTTGATAGAGCGCTCGAAGCGAAATTCGGCGAAATGACCGATAAATACGATATCGGCGCGGGCGACCAGGGAATGATGTTCGGCTACGCTTGCCGCGAAACCGACGAGCTTATGCCGCTTCCGGTTTCTCTCGCTCATGCACTTGCGAAGAAGCTTACTGCCGTAAGAAAATCCGGCGTTCTTTCTTATCTACGTCCCGACGGAAAGACTCAGGTAACGGTCGAATATGACGGCGATCGCCCTGTAAGGCTCGACACCGTTGTCGTTTCCAGCCAACATTCCGACAGCGTTTCGCTTGAGCAGATCAGAGCCGATATTCTGAAGCACGTTATAGAGCCCGTTGTCGGAAAACTGATTGATTCCGATACTAAGATCTTTGTAAATCCTACAGGCAGATTTGTAATAGGCGGTCCCTTCGGCGACAGCGGTCTTACAGGTAGAAAGATCATCGTTGATACTTACGGCGGATATTCCCGTCACGGCGGCGGCGCTTTCTCCGGAAAAGATCCGACAAAGGTCGATCGCTCCGCTTCCTATATGGCGAGATATCTTGCGAAGAACGTCGTTGCGGCAGGACTTGCCGACAAGTGCGAGGTCCAGCTTGCTTACGCGATCGGCGTAGCGCATCCTGTGTCTCTCAGAGTGGATACCTTCGGTTCCGCAAAGCTTGATGAAAAGCTTATTGCCGACGAGCTTATGAATCGCGTGGATATGCGCCCTGCTGCTATTATCGAGCGATTTGACCTGCGCCGTCCGATATATTATCCTCATGCGGCATACGGTCACATGGGACGCGAGGAGCTGGCGTCTCCCTGGGAAAGCAGAGATCTCGCGGCGAGCCTCTCAAAATAATATTTGCCCCGCCGATGCGCGTGCATATACTGATATCAATACTTTGCCGAACGGAAAGGCGGTCTTGTCAGTGAAATGTTGCGTCGGCGGGATTTTTATATCGGTTTTCGCGTTGTACGGCGTATATCGCGCCGCTTGCGAGCTGCCGAATATCATAAGAAAAATAGTTGCGCTGTTTAAGTAGCTCAGCGGAGACGGAAGGAAATATCATGGAGAAAAACTCGGAATATTCGGCAAAGGTATCCGGAATAGTTGACAGTATAATATATCAAAATCCCGAAAACGGGTATACGGTCTGCGAGCTTGAAAGCGAATCGGGCGAACCGATAGTCGTTGAAGGGACGATACCGTATATCGCGGAGGGAGATAAGCTCGCGGCGTTCGGTAATTGGCGAAATCATCCGGTCTACGGCAGGCAGTTCAGGGCAGAGTATTATGAAAAAACGCTTCCGGCTGAAAGCGGAGACATTTTGCGATATCTTTCAAGCGGAGCGGTAAAGGGCATAGGACCGAAAACTGCCGCTAAGATCGTTCAAAAATATGGCAAAGATACCTTCGATATTCTCGAAAATCATGCGGATTGGCTTGCGGAGATTCCGGGAATAACGGCAAAAAAGGCGGCGGCAATATCCGAGAGCTTTCGCGCTATGTCCGGAGCGAGATCCGTGATGATGTTTTGCAGGAATTTTTTCTCCGCGGAAGCTTCGATGAATATCTATAAAAAATGGGGCAGCGGGGCTGTCGAACGCATACGCGATAATCCGTACAAGCTTTGCGAGGCGTTCGGCGGAATAAGCTTTAAGCGCGCTGACCAGATCGCGAGCTTTGTCGGTATAGGCGGCGACGACCCGCGCAGGATAGCGAGCGGGATAAAGTATGTGCTGGGAAATCGCGCGTCGTCCGGCGGCCACACCTGCCTTGAGCGAAATCTGCTTATATTTTCAGCGACGGACGGACTTGCAGTTCCTTTCGATGCGATTGCGGCGTCGCTTGACGAAATGCTTAGCCGCGGCGAGCTTATATCGGTCAATCGTGGAGACAAAAGCTATATCTATCTTCCGAATTATTATCGCGCGGAGGAATATTCTGCAAAGCGACTGCACGAGATATTTCGACTATGCTCCGGCATATCCTGTGACGACGCGGATCTGTTGATCGAGCGAGCTGAGCTTTCGCATGGTATAAAATACGAAAAAACTCAGCGAGAAGCGTTGCGGTGTGCGCTCAATTCGGGAGTTATGCTCCTCACGGGCGGCCCCGGAACCGGAAAAACCACGATAGTTCGTGCACTGATATCGATATTCGATTCGCTCGGAATGGAATGTGCGCTGGCGGCTCCAACAGGCAGGGCGTCAAAGCGTATGAGCGAGGCGACTATGTGCGAGGCCAAGACGATCCATCGATTGCTTGAAATGGAAAATAACGACGGCGACAGTCCGAGATTTTTACGAGATCAGGATAACAGACTTGACGAGGAGGTATTTATTATCGACGAAGCGTCGATGATAGATATTCTTCTGCTTGAAGCGTTTCTGCGTGCCGTAAAGAGCGGCTCGCGCATAATATTTATCGGTGACAGCGACCAGCTTCCTTCCGTGGGCGCTGGCAATGTTTTGTCCGATCTGATATCGTCGGGTGCTTTTCCGACGATACGCCTCAGGGAGATATTTCGCCAGGCTCAGGGAAGCCTGATTGTTACGAGCGCGCATAAGATAAACCGAGGGGAGCTTCCGGATATAAAGCGCAAGGATAGCGACTTCTTCTTTTTGCCGCGCAGAAGCGACGAGGAGATCAGCGAGACAGTTGTATCGCTGTGTACCACACGTTTGCCGCGATCTTACGGCGAGAATATACGCGACAAGATCCAGATCATAACTCCGTCGCGCAAGGGCATAGCCGGAACAAATACGTTGAATCTTCGTATGCAGGAGGCGGTCAATCCCCCGAGCTGTGAGAAAGAAAGCTGTCAGCACGGCGATTCTGTGTTCAGAGAAGGCGATCGCGTGATGCAGATAAAGAACAACTATTCGCTTGAGTGGACAAAGGACGACAGAAGCGGAGTCGGCGTATTCAACGGGGACATCGGAGTAATTGAAAAGATAGACGCCCACGAAGAAGCGGTGTATTGCGATTTTGACGGAAGAAAAATAAAATACGATTACTCCGATCTCGGCGAGCTTGAGTTGGCGTACGCTATTACTGTGCATAAAAGTCAGGGGTGCGAGTTCCCGTTCGTTGTGATTCCGGTGTATTACTGCGCACCTATGCTTATGACGCGAAATTTGCTATATACCGCAATTACACGCGCGTCGAAGATGGCGGTGCTTGTCGGTTCGGAGGACGCGATGCGAAAGATGATAGACAATGATGAGCACGCCGGCAGATACACGGGGCTTTGCGATATGCTGAAGTCGGCGCGGGAGAGATGATATATGAAATTTGCAGACGTATTGTTTCCGCCTAAATGTCCGGCGTGCCGCAAGCTTGCAGATACCGGCACGGAGCTTTGCGAAAAATGCCTCGCTGCATTTGAACGCGAAAATGAAGATCAAGACGTGATAGTGAGAAAGCTTTCGCTCGACGGAGACGATCGCGCGACCATATGCATATCTTCGGGAAAATATATGTCATCGCCGACGCGAGTTACGGAAAAGCTGCTGTTTGCGATGAAAGAGCGGGGAGATCGCGCTGCGGTCAGATTTTTTGCGCGCGTGCTGTCTCACGACATCGCCAAGTATTTGATTTTGCACGGCGATGATATACGCTCGTATGTTATTACGTTTGCGCCGCGTTCTAAAGCCAACAAGGTCGAATACGGATTTGATCAGGCGGAGCGTTTGGCTCGTGCGGTCGCGAAATATTCAGGCGCACGCTATGCCGTGTGTCTCGTTCGCCGCGGCGGAGCGGAGCAAAAGAAGCTTGACAGATTTGCGCGGCGTGATAATGCTGAAACTATCGGAATTAAGAAAGGCGCCCCGGTGCGAGGCGCCAAGCTTATAATAATTGATGATCTTGTGACGAGCGGGGCTACGCTTTCGCGCTCCGCGAGTCTACTGTATGCGAGCGGTGCGAAAACGGTGATCGCCGCCACCGCGCTTTCCAAAATCGGTGCGCGTCAGGTCTCGAATCCGGCAAACTGATTTTGGTAAAGCTTGCTGTATTCTCCGCCGAGCGAAAGCAGTGCGTCGTGATTTCCGGCTTCTGCGATGTGTCCGTCCTTGATTACGATTATCATGTCCGCGTCACGTATTGTTGACAGGCGATGCGCGATTATCAGGCTGGTCCTGTTTTTCATAAGCGTGACCATCGCTTGCTGGATATACATTTCGGTTCTCGTATCAACGCTTGACGTAGCTTCGTCGAGTAT
>CAYXNQ010000096.1:0-5408 GCA_964466545.1 uncultured Lachnospiraceae bacterium
ATACTCTCAAAAAATCCGACGTGGTTCTGTAAAGCAACGGTCTGCCGGGAACATCCAGTCTGCCGCATGCCTCGATCAAGCCCTTTTCAACGAGCGACGTAACGGCATACGAGGAATCTACTCCGCGCACTGTATCAATGAACACGCGCGTCACCGGCTCGTTATACGCGATCACAGCGAGCACCTCAAGTGACGATCTCGAAAGATTTCCGCCGCGTCTTATATTCAAAGCTTCTCTGATATACGAGCCGTATTGCTCCATCGTGCAAAGCTGGCAGGTCTCCCGCATCGCAAGCAACATTACGCCGCGCGGCAGCTCTCCGTTTTCCGTATTATACGCCTTCGCGTAATCACGTACAAGCGTCTCGGCTTCGCCGACCGAGATCTCAAGCACATCGGCAAGCTTTGCGTATTCAACCGCATGACCGGCGGCAAACAGCACCGCCTCGATTATTCTTTTATTTTCGTAGTCTTTATCCGTAATTTCAATTTCGTTTTCAGACATAGCTGTTCTCACATTTCGGTTTAGAAATTCATTACTCGCTCGTTATATCCGCAAGTATATCTCCGGAAAGATCCGCGCCATCGGCGACCTTTATCCCCACGCCGCTTAAAACGTCCAAAACTCCGTCTCCGCTGTATGCTTCTTCATCAAGCACGAATAATCCGGTCTTAAGTATCTCAAGCAGAGCGCAAAATCTGGCTATCGCTTCATCCTTATCGGCAACTCCGGCAAAGCACGAAAGAAGCGGAAGCCCGCCGCTCGCCGTGATCATGGAAACGAGCTGCGCAGCTGCGGAGGCAGCCGAAACGCTCTCCTTTTTTATCAGGGGCTCGAATCTTTTGACCGCCTCTTTATCGGTAATTTTGACTTCGCTTATCACGCGTCTGTACGCAGCTTCGAGCAGACGGATATCATGCTCCGCTACATAGCTCTTGTCCGGCATGATTTCGTCAGTATCCTTAGCAAAGCGAGAACCGTAAAACGAATACAGCTCCGCCATTTGCACGGCGGCTTCTTTAGCGCGCTTATATTCAAGCACAGCCGCCGCAAGCGCCGCTCTCGGATCCTCCTCGGTCTTTTCGTCTCGCGGCAAGAGCATACGGCTCTTTATCAGCATCAGCTCGCTCGCCATAACGATAAACTCGCTTGACAGCTCAAGATTAAGCTTTTCCGCCGCTCTTATGTACTCCATATACTGATCGCAAAGAAGCGAGATCGGTATGTCGTTTATATTGATTTTATTTTTAGATATCAGCGACAGCAAAAGATCAAGCGGACCTTCAAAAAGGTCAAGCTTATATGTTATCGTATCAAACATACAGCACCAACATTCCGGGAATAAGACCGTAAAGCCAAATGAATACGTTCTGCACTCCCGCGGTGATCCACGAGAGGAACGGCGTCAGTATTCCGGTATACAATAATACCATAAGGATTATCGGCATAAATCTTTCGTATTTCATGATTCCGAAATACAGCTTTTGCGGAAGCCACACGAGGAATATGCGTGAGCCGTCGAGCGGCGGGCACGGGATAAGGTTGAATATTCCGAGCGAAATATTCAGATACGAAAATTGCAGTATATATAACGCCGCCTGATAAACGATCTTAACGACAAGCTCGCTCTTGAACGGGAAGCAAAAAAGCAAGGTCGTGAGGAGAGCGTATATCAAGCTCAGGACAAGCGCCATCGCGAAATTCGCAAGCGGTCCCGCAAGCGCGGTTATCGCCATATCCCGCTTCGGCTTTTTGAAATAACGCGTATTTATCGGCACAGGCTTTGCCCAGCCAAATTTGAATATCAGCATACACAACGCGCCGAAGATATCAAGATGCTTGAGCGGATTAAGCGTGAGCCTGCCGAGGCTTTTCGCCGTGGGATCGCCGAGCTTATACGCGGCATATCCGTGAGCGACCTCGTGTACCGTTATCGTGATCAAAACGATCGGAAGGCGGTATATCAGCTCTAAAATATAATTAACGATACTATCCATTTAAGACTCTCCCGACAATTTCCGTATATTTCGACACGCTCAAATGTCTCTCGCCATAATGTCGTCAAAGCTCTCGCGCTTTACGACGATACGCGAACGTCTGTTTGATATAAATATCACCGGCGGACGCGGTATCCTGTTATAATTTGATGCCATAGAATAATTGTACGCCCCTGTGCAAAGCACAGCAAGAATATCTCCGCGTTTAGGTTCGGCTATCCGCACGCCCTCGGCTATAAGATCTCCGGATTCACAACAACGTCCGGCAACCGTACAGCAAAAATCAAGCGGAAGCCCTGCTCTTGTCGCGTTAACGACCGTATATTGAGACTGATAGAGCGTATATCGCGGATTATCCGGCATTCCGCCGTCTATCGAAACATAATTTCTGAAATTCGGGATCTTTTTTACGCTTCCAACAGTGTAAAGCGTAGCCCCTGCCGCGGCAACTATAGAGCGCCCCGGCTCCATAAAAATATTCGGCCTGTCTATATTAAGCGCTTCGCAGGTTTCGTTAATCGCCTTCGCTATATCTCTAATATTTGCGTCGTAATCTATCGACGGATCACTTTGAATGTATCTTACGCCAAAGCCGCCGCCTATATTCAGCGACTTTGCCATATAAGCGTATTTCAGCTTCATATCGGCAATAAAGCGAAGCATTATCGACGCGGCATCCGCAAACGGAGCTATATCGAATATCTGCGAGCCGACATGACAGTGAAAGCCTTCGAGATTGAGATGCTTTTTACGAAGTGCCGCCGCTGTGATAGCTTCCGCCGCTCCTGTCGCTATCGCCGATCCGAATTTAGAATCAATATTTCCGGTTATTATCTTTTTGTGCGTATGCGGGTCTATTCCGGGCGTGATCCGCAACAAAATATTTTGACATATTCCGGCCTTTTCCGCCTCGCTTTCAAGCGCGTCAAGCTCGTCGATCGAATCTACCACAATATATCCGGTATGGAGACTTATCGCTCTGCGAAGATCCTCGTCGGTCTTATTATTTCCGTGGAAATATACTCTTTCCATCGGAAAGCCGGCAGTATAAGCCGTATACAGCTCGCCGGGCGAAACGCAATCTGCGCGAAGTCCTTCTTTGGCGATAAGGCGGTACATTTCACGTGTACAAAACGCTTTTCCGGCGTAAATTATTTCGCTTCCGGCGCCGAAATATTTCACAAACGCGGCTTTGTATGTACGGCACATCGCGCGGATGGCGTCCTCATCCATGTAATACGCCGGAGTACCGTATTCTTTTGACAGCTCTACCGAATCAAGACCGGCAATCGAAAGATGACCGACTCCGTTGATTGCAAATGAATTGTGAAGCATATTATTCTCCTATATCCGTTTTGGGCATATATACTATTCGCCGCGACGCAGGCTCAGATGCCGATCGCCTCGTAGATGCGCTTCCAAAGCTCGTTTTTCCCTTTTCCGCTTTGAGATGAATACATGATTATATCGACGGCTCCCCGCAGAGCTTCATCCTCCGTCAAAGCGGCTATAGCAACTTTTTCCTCTCCTGAGTTAAGCTTGTCGCATTTTGTCGCGACGATAACAAACGGAAGTCCCACCTGCTTCATATACTCGATCATGGCGTAATCGTCCTCGGTAGGTCCTATCCGCGAATCGACGAGCTGAACTACCAGCTTTACGAGGTCAATATTTCTATTATCGGTAAAATAACCGTCGGTCAGGCTTGACCATATCATTTTGTTTTCCTGAGAACGCTTGGCATAGCCGTATCCGGGGAGATCGGCAATATACATTTTTTTATCTATTTGATAAAAATTTACCGTTATCGTTTTTCCCGGAGCCGAGCTTACACGCGCAAAATTTTTGCGATTCAGGAGCGAATTGACAAGCGAGCTTTTTCCGACATTAGATCGTCCGGAAAAGGCGATCTGCGGCAATCTGTCATTCGGAAACTGCTTAGCCGCTCCCGCCGTTATTGCAAGAACGGCATTATTCGTATTGATCTTCATTTTTTGATACCGTTTATATATTATCTGATGAAACGCTCACGCGATGTATACGGTTCGTCTGCACTGCCGGAACTATGATATCCCCCTGCGCGCTCTCGGCATATTCAGCCGGAACGCTCGATCTGTTTTCGGAAACGATCGCCGCAGTCAGAACATCATCGACAGTTTTACACGGGATAAACGAAAGCACCTCTCTTGTCTGCTTCTCAAGCTCGTCGAGATCCTTAACGTTTCCCTCAGGAATCAAAACCGTAGTTACTCCGGCTGCCGCAGCCGCCGTAGTCTTTTCTCTGAGGCCGCCTATCGGCAAAACGCGACCTGTAAGCGTGATCTCACCCGTCATGGCAACGTCCGCCCTGACGGCTTTTGCGGACAGCGCACTTGTAAGTGCCGTAAGCATTGTGACGCCGGCAGACGGACCGTCCTTCGGCACCGCTCCCTCCGGAACGTGAATATGAATATCCGCAGTCTTATAAAAATCCGGCTTTACTCCGAGCGCAACTGCATGAGCTCTGATATAGCTGATGGCTATTTTAGCCGATTCCTTCATAACGTCGCCGAGAGAACCGGTAAGCTCAAGCTTTCCGCTTCCCTCCATCACCGAAGCCTCGATCTTCAAAAGATCTCCGCCGACCTCTGTATATGCAAGTCCGTTTACCACGCCTACAAGAGCCTCACCGACGGTCTCATCGTCAACCTTCTGAACTCCGAGATACAGCTTGACGTCGTCGCGCTTGATCGTAACGCTTTTCACGCCGTCCTCAACGATCTTTTTCGCCGCTTTTCTGCAAAGCGAGGCTATCTCTCGTTCAAGATTTCTTACGCCTGACTCGCGCGTATAATGCGCGATGATCTCCTCGATCGCGTCATCGGATATTCTGAGCGAGCGCTTCGTAAGTCCGTGACGCTTCAACTGCTTGGGAAGAAGGTGATTCTTCGCTATCGCGAGCTTTTCGTTTTTGGTGTATGTATGAAGCTCGATAATCTCCATTCTGTCGATAAGCGGACGCGGAACGTTATCAAGCGAATTTGCCGTTGCTATAAACATACAGTCCGAAAGGTCGACCGGAAGCTCGATAAAGTGATCTCTGAAAAATTTATTCTGCTCTCCGTCAAGAACCTCAAGCAAAGCTGACGACGGATCGCCGTGAAGATCGGAGCACATTTTATCTATCTCGTCAAGGAGCAGCAAAGGATTCATGCTTCCGCTCTGCGTGAGTGCGTTTATGATCCTTCCGGGCATAGATCCGACATACGTCTTTCTGTGACCGCGGATCTCCGCCTCGTCTCTGATTCCGCCGAGCGAAACACGCGCATACTTGCGCTTCATCGCACGAGCGATAGACATGGCAAGAGACGTCTTACCGACTCCGGGAGGGCCGAGGAAACAAATTATCTGATTTCCAAGCTCCGGATTAA
>CAYXNQ010000097.1:0-5334 GCA_964466545.1 uncultured Lachnospiraceae bacterium
ATCAGCTCGTAGACGCCAACGTCGGCGATACTGTCAATGTAGAGGTAACCTTCCCCGACCCGTACAAGAGCAATACCGATCTCAGCGGCAAGGACGCGCTTTTCGTAACAAAGATCAACTATATTATAGAAAAAACGCTTCCTGAAATCACCGATGAATTTGTTTCCGAAAATCTCAAGCAGTACACGGACTGCGAAACAGCGGAAGCCTTCCATGAGTATTTTGCAAATCTGCTTTACGAAATCGAGCTTTCAAAATTCATTCAAGAATATATAGAAGAAAACACAGTCGTGTCAAGCGTTCCCGCGTCGCTCTATCAGTTTCAGGAGGACTCAATGCTCGCATACTACTCCGCTATCGCTTCAAATTATAACATGACTCTCGAATCCGTAATTTCGACGCTTACCACATACGGCACAGTAGAGCAGCTTATCGAAGGATACCGCGAAGAAAATGAAAAAGGCGCCAAGGCTCTGCTCGTATACCAAGCCATTGCAGAGAAAATGCAGCTTTCCGTAAGCGAAAATGATATCAAAGAATACTTCAAAGAGTACGTAGGCGTCGAGGATTATTCCGCATATGAAACCGCATACGGTCTGCCATATCTTAAGATGATGGTACTCCAGCAGCTCTCGCTGGACGCCTGCATCAAAAACGCGGTCGTATCAAATTGACATATCTTCGCAAGATATAATTATTTTCGCGTCGGCACTTGAAAATTTCTTAATCTTGTTGTATAATGTTTTAGCATATACAAATCAATTCTTATAAAGGAGTGTTTTTCAAATGTATATCAAAATTTCCAAAGATCCCGTTGAATTGGGTAAAAACGCTGCCGCATATGTTGCAGACGTAATCAACGATTGCATCGCTAAAAACAACTACTGCCGCATCGTGCTTTCCACAGGTGCGTCTCAGTTTGAGACTCTTGACGCTCTCATCAAGTACGACATTGATTGGAGCAAGGTCGAAATGTTCCACCTCGATGAGTATGTCGGAATTCCCGATACACATATCGCAAGCTTCCGTAAGTATCTCCAGGAGCGTTTCGTTTCCAAGGTAAATCTTATGGGTCATTACTATGTTGACGGCAATCCCGATCACATTCCCGCGCTCACAGCTAAGCTCCGCGAGAAGCCGGTTGATATCGGCCTCATCGGTATCGGCGAAAACGCTCATATCGCATTCAACGATCCGCCCGCAAACACAACAACAACAGAAGCTTATATCGTTGTAAATCTCGACGACAACTGCAAGAAGCAGCAGGTTCGCGAGGGCTGGTTCCCCACGATCGACGATGTTCCGAAGCAGGCTATCTCCATGACTGTATATCAGATCATGCAGTGCAAGAAGGTCGTAACTTGCGCTCCTCACGAGGTAAAGGCTAACGCTATCCGCGCTTCCGTTTACGATGAAGTTTCCGTAAATGTTCCCGGAACCATTCTCCGTATGCATCCTGATTGGGCGCTCTTCGTTGACGAAAACTCCGGTAAGTATCTTAAATAATGAATAAGCTGCAGATCAAAAACGGACGCCTTGTTGTCGGCTATCAGATAATCAGACAGCCGATCAATATTGCAGACGGCAAGATAGTTTCTATCGGCGGCGATTTTGATCCCGATACGGTAATCGACGCCGGCGGAGCGTACGTCGCTCCCGGCTTCATCGATATCCATACACACGGCGCAGACAATTGCGATTTCATGGATTCAACGGAGGAGGCTTTCTTCCGCGCCGCACATCTGCATATGCAGCACGGCACGACTACTCTCCTCCCCACGCTCATGTCATCCGATTGTGACGAGATTATCGACGCGCTTCGCGTGTTTGATTCGATAAAGGGCAAAAAGCATGACGGCGCAAATTTAGCCGGAATACATATCGAAGGTCCGTATTTCTCTCCCAAGCAAAGCGGCGCGCAGGATACAAAATTTCTCCGCACGCCCGATCCGGAAGAATATATGAAGATCCTCGACTTTTCCGACTCTATCATGCGTTGGTCGGCCGCTCCTGAGCTTGACGCGAATTTCACGTTCGGTCGCGAGCTGGCGGCACGCGGCATCCTTCCATCGATTGCACACACCGACGCAACGTATGAGTGCGTTCTTGATGCCTTTGACGCAGGATATACGCATATTACTCATTTCTATTCGTCGATGTCCACAGTTCATAGGATCAATGCGTACAGACACGCAGGCGTTCTTGAGGCGGGATATCTGATCGACGACATGACCGTTGAGATCATCGCGGACGGATGTCATTTGCCTGCAAGCCTTTTGAAATTTGTAACAAAATTCAAATCGCCCGAAAAGGTCGCGCTTGTAACCGACTCAATGCGCGGTGCCGGACTGCCCGACGGCTCGGAAAGCATCCTCGGAAGCTTAAAGAAAGGTCAGCGTGTAATTCTCGAAGGCGGAGTCGCAATGCTCCCCGATAAAACTTCTTTCGCAGGAAGCATCGCTACGGCGGACCGTTTGCTGCGTTCGGTCATAAATATGGCCGGCGTATCTGTACAGGACGCTGTAATGATGGCTTCAACTACGCCTGCAAAGATCGTCGGACTTTCGCGTAAAGGTCAGCTTAAAACCGGCTATGACGCTGACATCGTTATCTTTGATGACGATATCAACATCAAGTCTACGATAATCGGCGGCGAAACCAAGCATACCGTAATATAAGAATAAGGCTCTCGCGGCGACACGATCGCTTCGAGAGCTTTTATTTTTGTTGCGGTATTCTCGATACTTTGCTGTTAAACTGCAATATTTCGGCTTTGCCAATTTAACTCACGCCCTGCCTTACATAAAACAAAGCTCCGGGAAAGCATATCGCCACTCGGAGCTTTAATTATATTTTATTTGCTTACAGCTTCAATCGCCGCAAGGATTCCTATACGCTTGTCGTTGTACTTAATGAGTTTTTCACGCTCAGCGTCTACAACGCTCTGCGGAGCGCGGGCAACAAATCCCTCGTTAGCAAGCTTGGATTCGGCACGCTTGATCTCCGCCTCGCAGTTTTTAAGCTCTGCCTCAAGGCGCTTACGTTCAGCTTCAAAATCCACCATATCGGCAAGCGGGATATATACCGTAGCATCGTCGGTAACGATCTGCACACTTCCCTCGCTGTATTCGCACTGCGTAGCAACGGTTATACCGCCTGCCTGCGCATACGCAAGGCGTTCAAGGAACGCGTGCGAAGCGGGTCCAAAGCTATCAGGATATTTTGTCACGATCAGAAGCTTTGTCTTGCGTGAATTAGGAACATTCATTTCGGCTCTGCGCGCGCGTACAGCCTTAATTACGGCGATCACACGGTCGCAAGCCGCTTCGTCGGCAGAATAATCAAGAGCCGCAGAATATTCGGGATATGCCGCAAGTACAGCCATACCGTCGACGCCGGGTAAGTACGAATATATTTCCTCGGTAATAAACGGCATGAACGGGTGCAAAAGCTTCAAGCTCTCGCGCAGGACGTATGCAAGAACATTTTGCGCAACGACAGATCGGTCGCTGTCCTTCATGGCAACGGACGGCTTCGACAGCTCGATATACCAGTCGCAGAATATATCCCAAATAAAATCATAAATATTTGAGAGCGCGATACCGATCTCATATTTGTCAAGCGAATCGGTTACTGACTTTACGAGCTTATTAAAATGTGCGAGTACCCACTTGTCCTCGACCGCAAGCTTATCGTCAGCCGGCAGCTCGATCTTATCAATTGTGAGATTCATAAGGACGAATCTTGCCGCGTTCCAAAGCTTATTTGCGAAGTTACGCGCCGATTCTATCTTCTCATCGGAGAATCTCATATCATTTCCGGGGCTGTTGCCCGTCGCAAGAGCAAATCTGAGCGCGTCAGCACCGTACTTGTCAATAATTTCAAGGGGATCGATACCATTACCGAGCGATTTTGACATTTTTCTGCCCTGAGAATCGCGAACAAGACCGTGTATCAAAACTGTATCAAACGGAATCTTGCCGGTATATTCAAGCGCAGAGAATATCATACGCGATACCCAGAAGGTAATTATATCATAGCCCGTAACGAGCGTGTTCGTCGGATAGAAATACTTGAGATCCTCAGTTTCTTTCGGCCAGCCCATCGTGGAAAACGGCCAAAGCGCCGACGAAAACCAGGTGTCGAGCGTATCAGGATCCTGAGTCATGTGACCGCCACATTTCGGGCATTTCTGAGGAGCTTCAAGGCTGACAACAGTCTCGCCGCATGAATCGTCATCGCAATAATATGCAGGTATGCGATGTCCCCACCAAAGCTGGCGAGAAATGCACCAATCTCGGATATTCTCCATCCAGTGAAGGTAGTTTTTCTCAAACCTTTCGGGAACAAATTTAATATCGCCGTTTTTAACAGCGTCAATTGCCGGTCCGGCAAGCGGCTCCATTTTTACAAACCACTGCTTTGAGACCATAGGCTCGATAACGTGGTGACAACGATAGCACGTACCTACCGAATGGCGAAGCGGTTCAACGGATTTCAAAAATCCGGCTGCTTTCAGATCTTCAAGGATAGCCGCGCGTGCTTCTTTGGTGGTAAGTCCGGCATATTTTCCGCAGTCAAGCACCTCCGGCTCATTCTGCGCCGCAGTTCCGCTTGCGATAAGCTTATCCGCGAGAGCCTTGTCCTCCGCCCCAGTCATTTTTCCGTCGTAAGTAAATACGCGGACTATCGGAAGAGAATGTCTCTGACCGACTTCGTAGTCGTTGGGGTCATGCGCCGGGGTGATCTTTACAACGCCGGTTCCCTTAGTCATATCTGCGTGCTCGTCGCACACGATCGGTATTTCTTTTCCGATAAGAGGCAGTATTACGTGGCAGCCGTGCAAATGCGCATATCTGGGGTCATCCGCATTGATAGCGACAGCCGTATCGCCGAGCATTGTCTCCGGACGAGTCGTGGCAAGCTCCAGCATTTCGCCTGTTTCCTTTACGGGATACAGAATATGATAGAAATTGCCGTCCTGATCCTCATATTCGACCTCAGCGTCGGAAATAGACGTCATGCAAGTCGTACACCAGTTGACCATTCTGTTGCCGCGATATATCAATCCTTTATTATAGAGCTGCATGAATACGGTCTGGACCGCCTCGCTACAACCCTCGTCAAGCGTGAATCTCTCTCTGCTCCAGTCGCATGACGAGCCGAGCTTTTTAAGCTGCTCGATAATTCGGCCGCCGTATTTTTCTTTCCAAGCCCAAGCGCGCTCAAGGAACGCATCTCTGCCGATATCGTCCTTTGTCAATCCTTCCTTGCGCATAGCTTCGACGATCTTCGCTTCGGTCGCTATCGAGGCGTGGTCTGTACCGGGAAGCC
>CAYXNQ010000098.1:0-5268 GCA_964466545.1 uncultured Lachnospiraceae bacterium
GAATCAAGCATAAGCTCGGCGTCCGAGAATCTGCCTTGAGCGACAAGCGAGCGTATCTGCGGAAACGACGAGCCGCTTCCGGAATAGCCGTTGCCGGTATTTTGCGACGAAGCGTTGCCGCCGGCGCGTTCCTTGCGGATAGCGTCGTAAGCCTCGTTGATCTCCTTCATTTTTTCTTCGGCAAGCTCAGAGAGCGGGCTGTCCGTATAGTTGTCGGGGTGATATTTTCTTGCGAGGTCTCTGTATGCTTTCTTTATCTCGTCGTCGCTGGCAGTGCGCGATACTCCGAGAACTGAGTACGGGTCTTTTGTCATGTCTTGGGAAAATCCTTGCTTTCTTTGTTTTTAGCTGCGAGAAAAGCGGCTTCATGCGGCAAGCCGATATAGGCGATGTTTTTTACTATCCCGATCAGTTCGGGAGCTTTCGATGCGTCGAGTAATTCTATCGCCGCGCCCAGTCGCGAAAGTGAAGCGAGCAGGGAATTATATACCGATTCTGCGACGTCGGCGGAGATCGCTTTTTTTTCGCTGTCGTAAGCGCCTGTTCCCCACAGCGCATAGATCGGGTTATAACGTCCTTTGTCTACGTCGTCTCCGAGATCTTTGGCGGCGTCGAGAGCATATATGAAGCGCCCTGCCTCATGCCCGATCTCGCGGCAGATAAGCGCCTCACGTTTATCGAGACCGGCGGCAAATATATCTCCGAGCAGCTCGCCGAAGCAGTTAGCCCCTGCGTCGAGAGACAGTGAGCCAGCGTTTTCAAGCTCGGCAAGCTTGGTGAGATTATTTGAGGTATCAGGTGCTTCCGGCGCAAGCCTTCGAGCTTTTTTAGCCGCATATTGCGCTTCCGGAATCAAAAGAGCGGCTCCGATGCGCTTAAATCCGCGCTCATCGTCGGTATCGTCTCTGAGCTTGTCGAGCTTCAAGATAGCTGCGGAGGCGGCACAGTACGCGAGAGATGAATTTTCCGCGACGGTAGCTCTTTTTTTTAGGGGATGCGGGACGCATCGTTTATATAATAATTGTGGCCGTTCACCCGTGGCGATCATTCTGACCGTAGCGAGAAAAACAAAATCGTAGCTCAGCGAGAGGCACGACATACAGCCGGTGTTTTTTGACATGGAGCGGCACAGACCGCAGTATATCGCTTTGTACAGCTCATGCTCGCGCACAAGCAATTGAGGCGTATACGGTTTTACAAATCCGAACATTGCGTGACTCCGTGAATGTTATTTTGGGTGGAATTTGACTCGCCGAGCTTTTTGCGCGTTTATTGTGCTATATAGTCGCACAAACAGAATGTTGTTGTTAAGCGTTTGCCAAAGACGATAGGACGGATTCTGCTTCCGCGAGAGTTGAGGCGGTGTTAAGCTTGGCTCTGATCGTTGCGCTTCCGCTCATATCGCGTATAAGATATGCGGCGCGGGTGCGCGCTTCGACAACTGCGGTGTGCTCTCCGTAGATCGCGGCGCTTTCTCTCAGCAGCCTTAAAGCGAGCTTTGCGCGATCATTATAGGTCGGCGGGCGAAACGGTTTATTCTCCATATGAGATCTGATCTCGTCGAATACCCACGGATTGCCGAGCGCGGCGCGTCCGATCATAACTCCGTTGCAACCGCAATCATTAAGCATTTTCTCGGCGTCAGCAAAAGATGTGATATCTCCGTTGCCGATCACGGGAACTGCGGCGGGAACTGCGTCGCGGACTGCCTTTATCACTTCGTTTGAGGATGAAGGCGCGTACATTTGCTCGCGCGTTCGACCGTGAATAAATATGGCGTCAGCTCCGCACTGCGCAATCAGCTTTGCGACGTCTGGCGCATTTATTGACGAGCTGTCCCAGCCGGCGCGGATCTTGACGGTGAGCGGAATTGAAAGCTTTTCCGTTTCTCTGCGTGCGGCGAGCACAATATCTTTTATCTTATCCGGAGATTTCATGAGTGCCGATCCGTCGCCTGCGGAAACGATCTTTTTTACGGGGCATCCCATATTTATGTCGATAGATGCGGGGATATAATCTATTGCGGAGACGAGCAAAGGTATTGCTTTGGCGATAATATCAGGGTCGTGACCGAATATTTGTAAGGACAGCGGAGAATCGTTTTTCGCGGCGTGCGCGAGAGATTTTGTTTTGGTGTCGTTATATGTAAGCGCACAAGCGGATATCATTTCGGACACGGCAAGTTCGGCTCCGAACTCGCGGCATATTACCCGCATCGGAGAATCTGTCATTCCCGCCATCGGTGCGAGGCAAAGTCCGTGCTTAATTTTTATATTTCCGAGTGTAAATCCCGCCATGATCTCAAAAACGCTGCAAACGCTGTATTTCTTCGGCGAGTGCTGAGGCAAATATCTTCATTTCGTCTGCCGTATTATTGTGATTGAAGCTGACGCGGATCGAGGAGTCGGCTTCACGCTCCGTTAATCCGAATGCAAGGAGAGCTTGGCTCGCGCCGTGTCCGTGAGAAGCGCAAGCGGAACCTGCGGAAACGGCTATTCCTCTGCGGGACATTGCGTTTACCATAGTTTCGCTTTTTATATTCGGAAGCGTGATATTAACGATAGACGGCAGGTAGTCGCCACTCGGTCGATTTATCCTTACTTCGAGCGCGGCAAGCTCGTCCTCAAGCGTATTTCTTAAAGATACGCATTGCTCGCGACGCTGTGAGAGCGTGGCTTTCGCTTCCTTTACTGCGGCTGCGAGCGCGGCTATTCCTGGCATATTTTCGGTTCCGGAGCGGTATCCGTCCTCTTGACCGCCGCCGAATATAAGGGGGACAAGTCGGCGCTTTTTTATTATATCCTCGCTTACGGCGAGCGCACCGACGCCCTTCGGCGCTCCTATCTTATGACCGCTTATCGCTATCGTATCCGCTTTAAGCGAGGCGAGCGACAGCGGCAATTTCATAAATGCCTGTACTGCGTCAACGTGTATTGCAGCTTTCGGCGACGAAGTGCGAATGACGGATATCGCACGCTTTAGGTCATATACGGCTCCGGTCTCGTTGTTGACGAGCATGAACGCCGCGGAGATGACGTCGCCGTTTTCGGCTTCGCGTTTTATAGCGTCTATATCGAGGAGTCCGCTTTTCGTCGGAATCTTAACTACCGTAAAGCCGTCGGAAACGAGAGATTCGGCGGCGTTTTCCACCGAGGGATGCTCCCCGTCCGAAATCAATATCTTTCCGCGCGCGGCCTTGGAATGCGCAGTTCCGACGATTGCGAGGTTGTTGGCTTCGCTTCCGCCGGAGGTGAATATTATCTTTCCGCCGAGACATGACGCGAGTGTTGCGCGCGAGCTTGCGAGCAGTCTTGCGGCTTCGACTCCCGCGTAATGCACGGATGACGGATTTCCCCAAAGCTCGCGCATTGCTTCCGCGGCGGCGGTTATCGCAACCTCGGAGGTCCTTTCCGTTGCCGAATTATCAAGATATATCAAAATCGTAATCCTTTATTTGTCAAATTTGAAGGTGGAGATGATCTGCGCAAATTCGTCGGCGTGACTGTCAAAGGTATCGTCTGAGGAGGTGAAGGTCACGATTCTCAAAACGTAATCGTATATCACCGCGTACTGCGAGAATTTATAATTTTCGCCCGCGACAGTTGCGGTAAATATTTTGTGCGACGCATCTTTTCCGTCGAGAGTAAGCTTTTCGTCCGTGATGACCGAAAGCTCCTTCGCTATCGGAGATATCTCTGAGAGGTACATATTCCACCACTCGTCGAGCGTTATATTGCTGTCAAGATCCCACGAATATACGGAGACGGCGGTACCGTCCGATTTTGTATGCGCCTCGACATATCCGTCGCCGTGTGTGAGCGTCCAATCGAGCGGTACGCATATGGAATAATCTGTATTTTTCAGAGCGGCGTTTTGCATACCGGCCGGAGCGCCGTCGGTATTCGGCTCGCTTTCTTCTGAAAATGCGTCAGTGAACTTAAACGAAGATATTATGCTTTCAAAGTCGCTCACGCGTTCCTCGTAGTTGTCCTCGGTGGCGGAGCATATTATGGAATAGATATTACCGTTTTTATATATATGAACTTGGATAAAGCAATATTTGTATTTTGTGCTTTCCGCGGCAGATTCGGCGTCTGATTCCGATTCGGTTTCGGATTCGGAGACGGGGTCGGATTCGGCGCTATCGCCGGTTCCTTCCGATGAATCGAATGAAAGGACGGCTGTAAATTCCGCGCGTATTGCCGCCGCTCCGTCGATTATGACGTTTGACGCGGTGATCTCGCCGAGCTCGTCGAAGGTGGCGGTAAGCTTATCGAGATTTGCGTTCCACCAATCCGAGACGGCAGTGTATTCGCCGGCGCTTGCTACGCTGATCTTAACGGACGAGGTGTCCTTATTTGAGACATATGAATGAAATCCGCCGGCGGTGTTAAAGGTCTGCCATGATTTCGGGACAGAAACCGAGTATCCATCGCTTGATGAGTAATCCTTCATGGAAGTGGAGCATCCCGCAAGCAATACTGCGCACAAAAGCGCGGCGGTGAATTTAATTAAACTTTTCATTATTTATGTTGTGTTCCCTTCGTCGTTTAATCAGTCGATATGTTCAAGAAGCATGAATACGGCTTCCTTGGCGGCAAGCGTCCTGATCCTGTCCCGTGAATATGATGAATTAAATTGCTTCCGCTTTGTATATACTCCCGTTGGTGTGCATACACCGAAGCAAACGAGACCGACCGGCTTTGCGGGAGTTCCGCCGCCGGGACCGGCTATTCCGGTTATCGAGACCGAATAATCCGACGCGAGAGCGCGCTTAACTCCTATGCACATTTCGCGGGCACATTCCTCGGATACTGCGCCGAAGGAGGTGAGAGTTTCGTTTTTTACCGCGAGCGCATTTTTCTTTACGCTGTTCGCATATGACACTATACTGCCGAGGAATATCTCCGAAGCTCCCGATATATCGACTATCGACGAAGCGAGCATTCCGCCGGTACAGCTTTCCGCTGTCGCGAGTGTGGCTTTTTTTGATATCAGACGTTTTACGAGCGTGCCGACCGCTGCGTGCTCGGCCTCGGCGACCGTTCTTGACTGTGCGTATATGAATCTGCCGATCTCGGTCGCGGATATTTCGCTGATCTTGCTCAGGCACATTTCATAAGCCTCAGCGTCGTTTTGGGCTTTTGCGGTAACGCGTATTCTGACTTCGCCGTTTCCGGCATACGGCGCGACAGTCGGATTTACCGAAGAATCCATTATATCGCGAAGCACGCTTTCCGCGCCGCTTTCTCCTATGCCGTGCAAATG
>CAYXNQ010000099.1:0-5256 GCA_964466545.1 uncultured Lachnospiraceae bacterium
GGCGAAGCGACCAACCGGCGCAATATCCGGTGAGCATGGAAAGATCGTGAAGGTGTATGTCGGCGTTTCTGTGCGCGTCGGCGATCTCTCCGTCGTAGATCTCAGACAGCCAGTAATTTGCGGTGATCGCGCCGGAGTTTGAAAGTATTAATCCGCCGACGGAGTATGTAACGGTAGAATTTTCCTTCACGCGCCAGTCGGTTGCCTTTACGTATGAATCTACAAGCTCTTTATAGTCGAGGATCGTAGATTTCATATTGCGGATCTTTTCGCGCTGTTTTCTGTAAAGAATATACGCCTTTGCGACGTCCGCATATCCGGCTTGAACGAGCACGTGCTCAACGCTGTCCTGAATATCTTCGACGGAAATGAGATTGTTTTTGATCTTTTCGTCAAAGTCAGCCGTTACCTTGAGCGCCAAAAAATCTATTACATTCGGGTGGAAATTCTTTTTTTGAGCTTCAAAGGCAAGCTTGATTGCATTTGTGATTTTTGAAATGTTGAACTCCGCGAGCTGTCCGTCGCGCTTAACAACTTTATACATAGCGAGCACCTTTCATATGGATTTTCGATTTAGAACGGTTTGATTATATCATATATATAGGTGTTTGTCAATAGGAATATATACAATATTTAGGGCTTTGTGCGGCTTGATTGCCAAAAATCAACAATATATAGTTTGCGCGCCTGTGTAGTGTGCGTAAGTACGCAGGTCTCTGCAACGCCCGAAAAGCATAGATAAGCGAGGCGAGAAAAAATATAGCGAAAAAATAAAAAAACTTGAAGAAAGTATTTGACAAATCGCTCCGTTTGTGATATAATACTATAGGTTCGCAAAAGACGAACTAATAACGGGGTGTGGCTCAGCTTGGTAGAGCGCTTGGTTCGGGACCAAGAGGCCGGAGGTTCAAATCCTCTCACTCCGACCATAGCCGACGAGTCCGAACTTTTTAGGTTCGGGCTCGTTTTCGATTAGTTTGATTATTATGAGTTCCGCTCGATCAATCTAAGTCTTGGGGCTGGCGCCCGTCTTGTGCGCTTGACGGCTTCGCGAAAACGCCTGTGTAAGTAAGCAATTTTTATCATAATATAATAACAGCAGATAAAAGATCACAAAACACTAAAATTACAGGAGGGTGCATATAATGAGCGAAATAAAGCTTCCGCACGATCACGGACACGACGAAGGTGATATCATCAGCTATATACCGTCGAGCGAGGATTTCGCTCTTATTGCGCAAAAATTCAAGAAGCTGTGCGATTTCAGCCGTTTGCGTATTTTTTGGGTGCTTTGTCACTGTGAGGAATGTGTGTTGAATCTATCAGCGATGGTAGAGATGTCAAGTCCCGCTGTATCGCATCATTTGAAGCTGCTTAAGGAAGCGGGACTTGTTGTAAGCAGACGTGACGGAAAAGAAGTCTACTACAAGGCAGCCGATACTCCGGAAGCGGAAGCGCTACATACGATGATCGAGACGCTGATATCCATTACCTGTCCGAAAAGATAAAAACAGCCTGCAGGCTTTTTGCTTGCAGGCTTATTTACTGTAGTGATCGGCGGTTAGCAGATATTCGTTTACTTTCATGCGTCTGTACATATACGACGTCATTTGCCCGACCTCGTCGTCGGTATATTCACCGTATACGTTTACGATGCCGTCATGATAATATACGCTGTCGCTCAGCCAACTGTAATTTGAGAATATAACGAAGCCCTTGTAGCTGTCGTCGAATATATCGTGTCCGATAAGATCACTCGGAACGGTTAGACCAAACAAGTTTGCGATCGTGGGCAGAAAATCTGCATTTGAGCAAAGCTTATCGACGGTAAGTCTCGGAGTATTCGGATCTTTGCAGTAAATAAAGAACGGCGTGTTTTGCCTGAGCGACCATTCGCTTCCTTTGTATTGAAGGAGCGTATCTTCATCTAATCCGTAAGCGAAGTGATCCGAAACGCACACAAATACCGTGTTTTCGTCGGCTTGCTCGATCAGCGCTCCGAGCATTGCGTCGGTGATCTTTACCTTGGTGCAGTATGAGTAGAGATCCTCGTCATCATACGGCGCACCGGTCACGCGGGAGAAATTTTCAGCGGCATATTCGTAAATTATGTTGTCGTAGGTGTAAGGGAGATGCGGAGAATATGTTATCACAAAGCTCATGAAGGGCTTGTCGCTGCTACCGAACAGCTGCGCCATAAGCTCCGGCGTATCAGTTAAATATGTGTCGATATTGACATCGGTCTCGCTTCCGCCGAAGTCGTAATACGAGACATATCTATCATATCCAAACGTTGAATGCATGAGCTGGCGATTGTAGAACCACCCGTAATTTTTATGAAACGAATTTGCGGAATAGCCCGCGTTTTTGAAAAGATTGGGCAAGCTTTGGGAGAATGTGTTGTTGATATAAGCGTATGCCGCGGTTCCGCTTGCCGGTGCCGTAAGTCCGGTATTCAGCAAAAATTCATTTGCGAATGTCGCGCCGTCGCCGTAGATCGAGGAATAATATCTTGTGAAAACGATACCGTCCGACATCATTTTGTAAATATTCGGCGTGTCCGTTGCGTTGATCGCTAAGTAATCCACGCTTTCCATCATAACGATGATCACGTTTTTGCCTTCGTATATGCCGGTGTATTCATTTTCTTCGTGAGTTGACGGATAATCTTTGAAAAATTGCGCTATTTCAGCTTCGAGCTTTTCGTAATCTATATACAGATCTTTCAAAAAGCAATTATAAAAATCGCACGTCAGATATTGGAAGTAGCCGACCGCGCCGAGACATTTGTGCGGATCTGTGTAATTGTCGTAAACGTATCGGAGATCGTTGAACGAATCCCACTTTGCCGCGTCGGTGCTTTCTCCGAGCAGATTAGGAAGCGTAAACTGTGCGGCGATAAAGATCAACAGCGCGGCTCCGAATGATATAAAGCGTATACGGAGCTTCGCACATGACGTTTTCAAAATCACGTTTGCCGTGAATATGGGCACGAGCACCATTGCCGTAAACAGCAATATCTGTATAATGCCGATATAATTAAAAATAATATCCGCATAACCCGCACCTTCATTAATGTTCGCGAAAACAGTGAAGGAAAACAGTTTATTGAATATCTTATGGTAGAAATACTGGGCGACTCCGTAAAACAGCAAAAGGTAATACGATATGCAGTAGAGTATCATGCCGACGCGTCTTGGCAAAAGCACAAAAAGCGCGGTCAATGCAATAGACCACGCGAGCGAATATAGCAGATTCACATAATGAAACTGCGATGCGGTGTTGAGAGTCAAGCAGACAAAACCGTTCAAAAGCAAAAGAGAGAGCAATATGGCGAGCGCGGAGCAAAGACCGTCCCTCTTTTTAAGCTTGTCACAGCAAGTTTTGAGCTTAACAGATACATTTTTAATTCCCATAACAATACAATTATACCAAAACTTTTTGTCGAAAAATCGCACTATTTATGACTAAAGAATGAACTCGGCGCTGCTGTGCGAGTTTTCGTCGATTTTTACGAAATTTCAAACAATGATTGTGCCGAAGTTAAATTTATGATAGAATATAGTTATACACAAAAGGCCAACGGCTTATTATCACGAATCGAGGAAAACATATGAGAACAATTACACTTGGAAAAACAAAGATCACGTCAGTACAAAACGCATTCGGAGCTTTGCCGGTGCAAAGAGCCGACGTCGAAACGGCGGTAAAGATACTTCGTCGCGCTTATGAGGGCGGAATGACGTATTTCGATACGGCCCGCGCGTATTCCGACAGCGAAGAAAAGCTCGGTATCGCGTTAGCCGACGTGAGAGATAAGATCACGCTTGCAACAAAATCAATGGCTGAGACGCCTGACGAATTGAAGCGTCAGCTTGATATTTCGCTTACTAATCTTAAAACCGATCACATCGACGTATATCAGCTTCACTGCGCTCCTCGGTTGATATATCCCGGAGACGGAAGCGGAATGTACGAGTGCATGGAAGATTTCAAACGGCAGGGAATGATAAGGCATATAGGTGTCACTTGCCACAAAATAGGCGTTGCCGAGGAATGTATCAAGTCGGGACTATACGAAACCATGCAGTTCCCGTTCAGCTATCTTTCGGGTGAGCGCGAGATAGCTCTTGTCGAGCTTTGCAAGGAGCACAATGTTGGATTTATCGCTATGAAGGCGCTTGCGGGCGGTCTTATCACCGATTCTCGCGCGGCGTATACATATATTTCAAAATTCGACAACGTGCTTCCCATTTGGGGACTACAGACCGAGGCGGAACTTGAGGAGTGGCTGTATTTTATGGAAAACGAGCCTTCCGACGACGGCGCCGTACTTGAGCTGATCGAAAAGGATAAGGCGGAGCTTGGAAGCGATTTTTGCCGCGGTTGCGGTTACTGTATGCCTTGTCCGAAGGGAATCGTAATAAATCAATGTGCGAGAATATCGCTGATGCTTCGCCGCGCGCCGTCGGAGGCATGGCTTTCTGAATCCTGGCAAAATGAGATGAAGAAGATAGAGACCTGTATCGAGTGCGGCAGCTGCAAGAAGAAGTGTCCGTATGAGCTTGACACTCCCGCGCTTCTGCGTAAAAATTACGAGGATTATAAAAAAGTCTTGAGCGGAAGCGTGTCGGTAAAATATAATAATCAATGACGCCGATGAGAAAAACAAATTGGGGAAACATTATGCCGACAGCTCGGAATTACGATATCGTAGCTTCTTGCGGGGACGGTCGCGTTTCTTCGGAAATAGGCGGAGGGGGAACATTCGGTACAGCTTTGGCTGGTGTGATCAACTATGTCAGGTATTCTTTGAATTAAGCGGAAAATTTACACAAATCAAAAAGCAGACTGCCGAGCAGTCTGCTTTTTGATTAATTTACTGAGTTTGTTGTGCGAACAATTAAACAGATCAAGCGGTGAGCGTCACGGTCTCGCCTTTTTTCAGTGAAACGGAATCTACGAGTTCATCACCGAAGCTGATCTTGAGAGACGTATCGGCGTAAGCCTCAAGCGTAACGGAGATCAGCTTGCCGCTTTCGACCTTGGCGGTCACGAGCGCGCCGTTTACGGAGCGAAGCTTAAACGAGTAATCTTTCCAATCGTCCGGAATGGCGGGAGCGATCACGATCTCGCCGTCGCGGTCAAGCAAAAACATTTCCTGAAGCGCGTCGATGGCGCAGAAGTTTGCTTCGAGCGTAAACGGTCTGTAGACGAACGTCATCCCGCCGAGCTTGTCTTGATAATCTCCGTTGC
>CAYXNQ010000100.1:0-3364 GCA_964466545.1 uncultured Lachnospiraceae bacterium
TGCATCTGTCCGCCGGACATCTCGGCGGGCTTCTTTTTCACCTGATCCGCAAGTCCGACTCTGGTCAATGCGTCAAGAGCGCGGCGGCGCCTCTCGGATTTCGACACACCGGAAAGAGTCAGAGCAAGCTCCACGTTTGAAAGCACCGTCTGATGCGGGATCAGATTATAGCTTTGAAAAACGAAGCCGATCGCGTGATTGCGATATGTGTCCCAATCGCGCTGCGAAAACTCCCTCGTGGAGCGACCGCCTATATACAGGTCACCTCCGGAATATTTGTCAAGACCGCCGATTATATTGAGCAGCGTAGTCTTACCGCAACCGGACTGACCGAGAATAGATACGAACTCGCTTTCGCGAAAAGCGATAGAAACTCCGCGAAGCGCATGGACCGTATCGTCTCCGGTTTTGTAATCCTTGGTAATTTGCTTAAGTTCGAGCATCTCTAATAAGTATATCCTTTCAACAGCGGAACGAAATTCAGATAATCCGCCGAAATTATTCTCATATCGATTCCTTCAAAAGTGAGCTTGGGCGGAATCGAATAAACGCCGTGTATATGTCCGTAATATACGCTCTTTATCTCATGCAGACGAAGAATATCGATAAGCTCTCGCCAAACGAAATCGCGATACACCGGCGGGAAATGCAGATAAACAAGTATCTCCGCATTCGGTATGTTTTCGTTCTCGCGTATCTTCTCCGCGCACTTCACGGCAAGCTCCAGCCGCAGCGCCTCTCGCGCGGCGATCTTTGCATGATCTACATTTCCGACCGTTTTCTGCATATGCTCGTCGATAAACCAGCCTCGCGTGCCGCATACTACATAATCCTCGACGCGATAAGCGTTGTTATGCAAAAAACGTATTGACGTGATGCCGTTTTCCGCCAAAAATTTTTCAGCTTTAGTCACGGTAGTCCACCAAAAATCGTGATTGCCCTTGCCGATCAGCTTTTGCCCCGGCAGACTGTCGATGAAGCTAAAATCTTCCAGTGCCTCATCAAGCGTCATCGCCCACGAGATATCTCCGGGGATGACCACGGTATCCTCGTCCGAAACGATCGCACGCCAATTTTTCTCAAGCTTTCCGACGTAGCCCTGCCAACGATAGCCGAATTTGTCCATAGGCTTATTTACCGAAAACGACAAATGCAGATCCGCAATCGAAAATATCGCCATATAAGCCTCCCATGATGAAAATAATGCAAAGTTACCTCATTATTTTACTACGAATTTATTAACCATTCAAATGCGATTTGTAACATATTTTCGGAGACAAAAAATTTTGCAGTTCGCGATTATTTCACAATTAAATCATTGACAATCGGCGCTTTGCGTAATATAATTAGTTAACTAACTGTTTGCGAAAAGGAATTTACTGAAAAAATGAAAAACAATCAAAATACGGAAAGCATACGGGAATCCGGAAAGGAAGCGCGCAATCGCAGAGTCAATTCGTATTACAAGGACGCTCCGTCCGGTGATTCCGAAAACAAAAGCTCAAGTATTGCTCCGCTGTTGTATATTTTGGATATCTGCAAATCGACGGAGGAGCAGACTCTCTTAGACTCGGTATTTCCGAGCGAGCTTCCGTCAACGTTCCGCACGATACTTATTGCGCTCTCCGCAAAAGACGGCATCACCCAGCTCGCCCTGACTCACGCCACCGGGCTTAAGGCGCCGACTATAAGCATCGCGCTTCAAAAAATGGAAAGAGAAGAATTTATCTATCGCATTCCGGACAAGCACGACGCGCGCGCGCTTCGAGTATATCTTGACGAAAAAGGACAAAGCATAAAACGCTCTTTTCGCAGAAAGCTTCAATCCATAGAGCAAACTATGCTTGCGGGCTTCGACGATTACGAGGTGAATATGCTGAACTCACTTCTTCGCAGAATGTGCGAAAACGCGTCGCCGGAAAGTACTCTGTCGGAAAAAGTATATTAACGCAAACAGCAAATTCAGAAAAGGCAGGCTTATCTCAATAATGAAAAAAATCCATCTTTCAAAATATCTGAAGCCATACCTGATATTTACGATACTGTCACCAATATTCATGGCGGGAGAGGTCATGATCGACCTGCTCCAGCCAAAGCTCATGGCTAAGATCGTAAACGAAGGAGTGCTCGGACAAAACCTCTCACTGATTATTACTACGGGTCTGCAAATGCTCGGACTTGTAATTCTCGGCGGAGCGTTCGGTATCTTGTGCTGTTACTGCGCAAGCGTCGCTTCTCAAGGCTTCGGAAACGATCTCCGCAAGGACGCCTTCGACCGCGTAATGAATCTGTCTCTGCAGCAGGCGGATAAATTTACCACAGGCTCTCTCGTTACCAGATTGACTAACGATATAACGGCACTGCAGGATCTCGTTATGATGATCCTCAGAATGTTCGTCCGTGCGCCTATCTTCCTCGTCGGCGGACTCGTAATGTGCCTGTCGCTCAACGTAAAATTCGGATACGTCATGCTCGTATCGATCCCGATGCAGCTTATACTCGTGCTGATAATTCTCACGCAGGCAAATCCTATGTTTTTATCGGTACAAAAGAAATTAGATAAAGTAAATACAGTCGTCGGTGAAAACGTATCGGGCGTCCGCGTTATCAAAGCGTACACGCGAGAGGATTACGAGATCGCGCGCTTCGATGAGGCAAACCGCGATTACCGAAATACAAATCTGCGCGTCATGAAGCTCGTATCCTTCGTAACTCCGCTCCTCTCCATTCTTATGAACCTTTCCGTTATTGCGATAATCTATATCGGCGGACTTCAGGTAGAGGCACAGGCCATGGACGTAGGTAACGTTATGGCTGCCGCTCAGTACATCACGCGAGTTCTGATGTCCATAATGATGGTCAGCATGATGTTTCAAAATCTTTCGCGCGGCAAGGCGTGCGCCGGAAGAGTGAATGAAATTCTCGCGTCGGATCCGGCTATCGTCGGCGGAAGTACCGCAACTTCCGAGGAGATCGGTAAGATCGAATTTGAAAACGTATCATTTTCTTATCCCAATTCATCGGGGCAAAACGTGCTTTCAAACATCTCCCTGAAGATCAATCGTGGCGAGACCATTGCCGTTATCGGCGCGACAGGCTCCGGAAAATCCACGCTTACATCGCTGATCCCGCATTTTTACGAAGCGACGGCGGGATCAGTCAAAGTTGACGGAATCGACGTAAAAAGCTGGGATAATCACGCGCTTCGCGCAAAGATCGGATATGTGCTTCAAAAAGCGGAGCTGTTCTCCGGCACTGTCGCGGAGAATATCCGCTGGGGCAAGAAAGAAGCGAGCGACGACGAGGTATTGCGCGCCGCAAAGATCGCGCAAGCCGACGAATTTGTAAGCACGATGAGCGACGG
>CAYXNQ010000100.1:3464-5219 GCA_964466545.1 uncultured Lachnospiraceae bacterium
CGAGCTGATGAGAACCAGCTCCACCTACAGAGATATATACGATTCGCAAATGCGCTCTCAAAACGGAGAGGAGGCGACAAACAATGGCTGAGAACATAAAGCGTCAGGAAGAAACCAAGATGCAAACAAGACCGCCGATGATGGGACGTCCCGGCGGCGGACCCGGCGGTCCGAGAAATATCGTCCGTGAAAAGCCGAAAAACACTCTCGGCACATTAAAGAAGCTGTTCAAATATATCGGAAAAAGCAAGCTGCTTATCGTTTTGCTCTTGCTCACCACAGTTGCCGTCACCGTATTCAGCCTCGCCGCTCCGTTCTTTCAGGGAAAGGCAATAGATTCCATAACTATAAGCGAATCTCGGCTTCAAGTAGATCTCGGCGAGCTCAGAACGTGTCTTTTCGCAATGGGCGTCATATACATCGCCTCTGCTGCAGTGCAGCTTGCTCAGGGCTTAATCTCGGCTCAGATCTCTCAGACGACCGTATACACTTTACGCCGCGATCTGTTCCGCAAGATCGAGCATCTGCCCGTAAGATACACCGACACCCACAAGCACGGCGATCTCATGAGCCGAATGACAAACGACGTTGACAATATTTCAAACACGATCTCTCAATCCATCTCGTCGCTGTTTTCCGGCGTGCTGACGCTTGTCGGCGCTCTCGTAATGATGCTATATTACAGCTGGATAATGACGCTTATCGCCATGATAACGATTCCGCTGACCGTGCTTGTTTCGACGACGCTGACAAAGTTCATGCGGAAATATTTCATTGAGCGGCAAAAGCTCCTCGGCGAGATCAACGGACAGATCGAAGAGATGTGTACCGGTTTCAAGACCGTTGTCGCTTACGGAAAAGAAAAAGACGCCTCCGATAATTTCGCACGCGCAAGCAACGAGCTTCGCAAATGCGGCATCAAGGCGAACGTATGGGGCGGCATTATGGGCCCCTGCCATAATATAATCAACAACCTGAATTACCTCATCGTCGCTTCCTTCGGCGGATATTTCGCACTCAAGGGCACGTTGAATGTAGGTGATATTCAGGCGATACTTCAGTATTCCAACCAATTCTCACAGCCGATCAACACACTGGCAAATCAATACTCGCAGATACTCACAGCCATCGCGGGAGCGGAGCGTGTATTTGATATTCTCGATACGCCGGACGAAATAGATAACGGCAAGACCGAGCTTGACATTGACAAATTCCGCGGCGAGATCAATTTCAAGCACATTAATTTCGCGTATAATCCAGGCTCGCCGGTGCTTCGCGATTTCGATCTCACCGTAAAGCCCGGACAAAAGATCGCCATAGTAGGTGCAACCGGCTCCGGCAAGACCACTGTCGTAAATCTGCTCACGCGCTTCTATGACGTCGACGACGGCGAAATTATTCTTGACGGAGTTAATATTAACGATATTCCGAAAAAGCAGCTGAGAGCCGCTATCGGCATCGTGCTTCAGGATACAGTGCTGTTTTCAGATACTATCAAAACGAACATCCGATACGGCAAGCTCGAAGCTTCCGATGATGATATCCGCAAAGCCGCAGGCTCGGCGAACGCAGACGTGTTCATCGAAAAACTGCCCGAAAAATACGACACCGTTTTGACCGAATCCGGCGGAAATCTCAGCCAGGGTCAGCGTCAGCTATTGTCGATAGCTCGCGCCGTGCTTGCAGATCCGAAGATACTGATACTCGACGAAGCTACGTCAAGCGTTGATACGAGAACCGAAATGTATATCCAGC
>CAYXNQ010000101.1:0-5216 GCA_964466545.1 uncultured Lachnospiraceae bacterium
ACTGTATCCACCTCCGTGCTTACACATATTTCTTTGCGTCAAATCTTATTCTTCCTCGACGGTTCAAGTCGCCGAAAGCGGTAATCACAAATTTTCCTTTTCCGCGCACTGAAATGATATCTCCCGAATTTACAGTATGATCGACGCGAGTTACCGCACGATAATTCACCTCAACATCGGCGGCAGATATCACATTTGCCGCTTCAGCGCGGGACGATCTGATAAGCTCCGCAACAACGCAATCAAGTCGCGGCGAGGCGACCGTTCCGAGAATTTGCGAAAAGCTTTTCGATATCTCATGGTCATCGTCAATATCGGCATTATTTATCCGCACGGTATCACGACCGACAGACGTAAGATTTGCCGATATAAACTCAGCACATCTGGTCTGCACGAACACTGTCGCACACGAATCATTCGTCGTCTCGATATCGCCGATCAGATTCCGTTTGATGCCCAGCGCAAGAAGTGCGCCGAGGTAATCGCGATGCGTGAGCTTGACGTAACCGCTTCCGCGTATCTCAAGCGGGATAACGAAATTTTTAATTTCATCGTCATCCGACGAAAGTATCAGCGAGTGCGCAAACTCCTCGCTCTCACGTGAAAACACCGGCGAAAAAACGTCATTCTCCAGCCATTCCGGGATAAGCACGGCAATGCGTCGGTCGCACCCGAAGGCTCCTCCCCAAAATCCGGCGTTTCTACCGTCGGAATTTGCGGCAAAAAGCAACTGCTCACGCGGCGATAAAAAATCCGACAGCACGATCGAATACTTAGCTCGCTCGGCAAGCTCGGAAGCTCTGCGTGCAAGTAATTCCTCGTCGCGATCTCCGCTTTCCGCAACGAAATTTGGTCTGAGTATCATAAAAACAACTGAATTATGCTCAAAATGAGCATCGTAAAAAACATCGACATATCTATCGGAAGCTGTCTGAAAAACTCAAAGCGTTCCAATATGCTTCTGATCGGAATGATCAGCGGCTCGGTGACCGCGATCAAAAAATTATATATCCTGTTATCATCGTCGGTAATAAACCAACTCATGATCGCTCTGAGCATTATCATAAAGCTCATGAGCACGACCGCAAGATAAACCACCTGCGATACAACGTAAAGAATACTGTTCAATTGCTGCTCCTGTAATAATATACGCCAGCCGGAACGCTCCGGCTTAAAAAGCACCACAAGCCACAGAGGTCATCTGCGGCTGAATGGCGAATTATTCACTCTTTGATCAAAACTCTGTGAAGGAATCGGGAGTTGTCTCCTCTGCCTTCGGTTCTTCTTTAGCGACGCGCGACTGCTGAGAAAGCTTAGCGTCTCCGACATCAACGTTATTAGGAGTAATAACGTATGCACTGCTTGCTATCTTCTTAAGCGAGCCGTCGATAGAGTAAGCAACACCGGAAAGGAAATCTATAAGGCGACGCGCGGTCTCTTTGTTGGTATTTTCAAGATTAAGAACGACCGTTCTGTTATTGAGCAGATGATCGGCGATCTGAGCTACGCTATCGAAATGCTCCGGACGAACGACCTTCATCTCAAGTGCAGCGCCGGAAAGGCTGATATTGCCGTTGCTCTGCGGCTGCTGATATGTTCCGCCGTAAGACTGTCCCTGATTCATCGACTGTGAATTTGCAGAAGCGGAGTTGCCGACCTGACCGTTCATTGCGGGCTGATCGTTCAACTCAGCGTCATCGTAATTGTCAAATTCCGTATAATATTCATCATCGTAATTGTCGTCGCCTGTGTTGGTAACCTTTTTGATTCTGTCCATCAATCCCATAATATTCTCATACCTTTCATAAAAACAGATTTTTACATATGCGGTAAATATAAACTTTATCAAAACGCCGCTCGGCGTTATTGGTCAGTAAATTCGCTTGCCGAAGATGCCGCTACCGACGCGCACCATATTGGCGCCCTCCTCGACTGCGATCTCGTAGCTGTCGCTCATTCCCATAGACAAAACGGGACTATATATATTATGCGTTTTTTTGTTGAAAAAGTCAATAAAAATTTCATAAGTTTCGGCGAAAAATTCTCGATATTGCGATTTTTCGGCACAATTCGGCGCCATCGTCATTATTCCGCGGAGTCTTATATTCGGCAATTGCAGAAATTGTTCCATCAAAGCCGCCGCGTCTTCGGGCATAACGCCGCTCTTGTTTTCCTCTCTGCCGCTGTTGATCTCGCAAAGGATATCGGTAGTAAGTCCGAGCGCGCCTGCTCTTTTTGATATTTCTTCCGCGGAACGCAGATTCGCGACCGACTGTATCATCTCCACACGCGGCACGAGCTGACGTATCTTATTCGTCTGCAACGTGCCGATAAAGTGCAAATGCAACTTTCCGTTAAGCTCATCGTATTTTGAAAGAAGCTCGTCTGCCCGATTTTCTCCGGCAAACTCAAGGCCAAGTTCCTCTTTGGCAAACAATATCTCCTCCGCCGGAACATGCTTCGTTGCCGCAAGCAACGTTACCTTCTCGGCGCCTGCACGTTTTGACCGCGCTCTTTCTATATTTTCAACGACTCGACAGTAATTGTCCTTTATTTCGTTCAACCGACTGTTTTGCAAAGCGATCAATTCAAAATCCTCCCGTCGTAAAGGCCCTTTCCCGACACTATGATCTTATCGTTTCGTTCAAGCCAGCCAAATTCGGACTCCTCCTCCGGCGCGTACTGAACGATGTAATGATCAGCTTCTTGTCTGATTATATTGATCTCACGGAATTTGACTACGTAAATATCAAGTATAAACACACCCGATCTTCCGTTCTGCACACGTACAGCCGATAAAGGAACGCGAAATCCCTCGATCTCCTCGATAACAAGCTTAACAGGCTGGGCGCGGGTAAAGTCAAAATCCTGACGAATGTCGCCGCACGACAGTATCATAACGGCGTCGTCCTTACCTGCGGCTGTCAGCACACGCTCCAGCGTCATATCAAGCTGAATATCTCCGTTATATTCGAAGATCACACCAACTTTGTCGCCCGTTTCATATCCGGCGGCAACAGCTCTTGTGGTGACAGTGGCGAGATACCATTTATAATCCGTCACAAGCTTGCCGCAGCAATCGCTCGGAAGCTCCTCGCGCTCTGCGCCGCTTGTGATTGCGAAAAATTCGCCGTAGGTCATATCCATAATGTTCTCCGCCGAAAATGCGCTCTCATAGCCGTCAGGTTCGGAATAATAATATCCGCTGTTGCCAAGGTACACTGTCTCGCGGCACTCTCCAAGCCCCGCAATAAGCGAATCTCTGCGAAGCTTCAGCTCCGCGAGCGAGGATTCAAGCGAAACCGCCCCCGTAATGATCTCACGCTTCATTAAAAGCGGAATGAGAGCGTCCTCCTGCGACGCGGCAATATCGAACTGCCCCGTAGCTACGGCGTTTTTCAGCTTAATAAGCGACGAAAATATATCGCTGTCTATAGCTCCGGTATTTTTCAAAAGATCGGAGCCTATAAGTCGCGTGTCCTCCAAGATCCCAATGCGGCGATCAAGCTCGGATATCTCATCTATAACGGAAGCGTTATAATTAGTATAAAGAGAAGCGACAGCATCCCCGACGCCGACCTTTGTTCCGTCGGACACTGACGGAGCATACGTTCCGTCATGCTGTCCGCGAAGCAGGATCTCGTTTTTCATAACATAGCCGACAGCGCTTTCGGTCAGCGTAAGCGTGACCACGCTTGCATTTTCAAGCTCGACTTCGGTAGTAAGGCCGAGATACAGATGAAAGCCGAAATACGCAACAAGGCATATGCATATCAAAGCACTGACGAAAACTACACCGACGCGCTTAAGATATTTTTTATCCATATGTATCCCCACATGATCTTCGCATACGGCAAATATGCTTTAGATCGTAACTTAAATTATACCAATTATATCAAATCGGCGGCTTCAAAGAAACCCTTATCCGAATTGTTTACAATTAATTTACGATAGACTGATCACATTCGCAGATCGGCAATCGCGCACCTCGTCAAGCGACGTTACCACTGATTGCGGAGCGTCGGATGCGGATAACAGCTCGTAGAGCCGCGCACGCCTTGCGCTGTCTATCGACATAAAGCTTTCGTCAAAGACCGCCGCCGGCGGATCGTCACCGAACACAACGTCCAAGAGTGCAAGTCTGAGCGCAATATACGCCATATCGCGACTTCCGCCGGAAAGATATTCTATCGAGCGTGTTTCACCGGACTTAGTATAGCTCATCTCGAAATTGCGCGACAATCCCAGCGCCTTATATTTTCCGCCGGATATCGAATGCAGGAGCGAGCAGGCGCGTCCGAGAATACGCGGCGTCAGCGTGCTTCTTACGTTCTCTGCGGCTGTATTGATAGTATTCATAGCAAGCATATACGCTTCATGCCGCTCAGACAAAGATGCAAGCTCGGCTTTAAGTCTGTCCACCTTCATGCTTTCAAGCGCGGGAGATGGTGCGCCTGCGCGAAGCACGGCAAGTTTCTTTTCCAGCTCGGCGGCTCTCACCATTTGAGATCTCAAAGCGCTCGCCACAAAATCGCGTTCTCTGCGAGCCGCGGATATAGCCGCGGAATCCATCTCGGCGGCACGTTTTCCAACCTCTGACGCCATCGCCGCCTCATACGCCGAATCAATCGACGCGCGGTCCGGCGTGCCTATTTGCTCGCGAAGTATGGCAAGACGTCCGTTGATGCTGTCAAACTCTCGCTTCAGCTCCGACCGTGAATTTTTATTTTTCTCTATAAGCTCGCCGCATTTTCCGAGGCACACGCCGGGATTACCGGAATATGTGACTCCCACCGTCTTTGCAAGCTCCGATATTCTTTCGGAAAGAAGGGCAAGCTGAGCTTTTTCGTTTTCCGCAAGCATAGCGAGTCTGCGATATTCCTCCGCGTCTCTGTCCGACGCCTTGACCGCATCGTTATGCCCGCCGATCGCCGCGCCGAGTTCGTCCTCGCTTTCAACGTTCCATTCGGCAAACAGAGCCTTAAGCGAGCGCTTTGCCGCCGAGCGCGCAATGAGCAACGTCACGCCGACGGCAAGGAAAAACGCCGACGCCGCGAGCGCGATCTCGTATATACTTCCAAGCTTATAGATAAGATATGTCATTCCAAAGCCGAGGCAGGCAAAAAACAGCATACATACCGCCGCGGCAAGAAAGCTCCTGACGCGCGCCGAATATAGCTCCGTCTTATTTATGATCTCATTTTCATCGATCAGCT
>CAYXNQ010000102.1:0-2703 GCA_964466545.1 uncultured Lachnospiraceae bacterium
GCGGGAAAAGCGATAAGAACTATAGGAGCCGCATAGAGCAGTACGGTAAACAGCGGAATGAATATCAGATTTGAAATCGGCGCTATAACGGACAGCTCGCCAAAGTATGCGCAAATTATGGACAGCGTCAGTATTATTGATGCGACGGAGGTGAGCAGAGAAAACAGAAAATAAGATATCAGCTTGGAGACGCGCCGTCCGGCTTTTATGTGCGATCTTTCGATGATGTCGGACGCCGCAAAGCACGCAAGCATAGATACTGCGGAAAGCTGAAGTCCGATGTCGAGCGCCGAAAACGGATTTACGAAAACGATGGCGGCGCACGCAACACCGAGCGACGTCAGCCTGTCATTCGTGCGATCGAATATGCAGGATAGCGAGAATATTATCATCATTATTCCCGCGCGCGTTACGGACGGAGAGAAACCGGTAAGCGCCATATAAAACAATACAAAAGCGATCGTTCCGATTTGCGAGAGCTTTTTACGGCGCGTCAGCTTTTCAAGTACAAAGCTTGCGCTTCCGGCAACGATCGACATATGCATGCCGCTCAAGGCGAGCAAATGAGACAGTCCGAGCGCGCGTATATCATGCTTCAGCTCAGCTGAAAGCTTGTCGCGGTTGCCGAGAAATATCGCCGCGGCTAATCCGCCTTCGTTTCTGCCGAGAACGGCGAAAAATATTCCGGAAAGCCTTGAATTCAGCCTCTCGAATATTCCGCTGATACCTTGTGCGGAGCTTCGGATATATTCGACGTTTTCACATTCCGCGCTCAGCATGATTCCCTTTGAGAGATTGTAAGCTTCTTCGCGAAATCCGGAGCTGCTTTTTGCGAAGGCAGAAAATGCGGCGTCCGCGGTTATTATGTCGCCTTCGTCAAATCCCGGATTGTCGAGAAGAACGGAAGCCGAGAAGCTTACGTCCTTTTCGCCGATCTTCGTGATCTCCGCTGTGTAATATCCGGAATAGGAGGTCGTTGAATTGACAGACGTTATTTTTGCGGTGATGCTGTCTGAAACTCCGGCATACTTCAGGACAGACGCGTAGCGCAGATCGAATGTTATCAGTGAGACCGTCGCGGCGAGCATTAACGCTACAGCCGAAAAGATTGCAAATCTGCGCTCGGCGCGGTGCGATTTTAAGTGTGGGATAAACGTTGCCGCCGTCGCAACTGCTGAAGATAATAATAAAACGATCAGTTTTACTGTTGCGGAAGAATCCGCGAGTAAGCAGGATATAGCGAAGAAGGAGAGAGCGGCAAAGGCAAGCGGACGCATGATAATGTTTTTCATAGCGATCGACCTATCCCGAAAGTCAAATTTTATTGGAGACTTTATATTTGAGCTGTTGCTTGCACAGGCATTTTCGTGAAGCCGTCAAGGACGCAGGTATGCGAAGCATACGGGGGCAGTAGCCCGCAAGACTTGCGAATTGCAAGGCTTCTGCGATAATTAAACCATGAAACGAAAATGCGTGCTTGCACAGGCATTTTTGTGAAGCCGTCAAGGACGCAGGTATGCGAAGCATACGAGGGCGGTAGCCCGCAAGACTTGCGAACTGCAAGGCTTCTGCGATAATTATAACACAAAAATCGACGTTTGTATATAGAAAATGCGGCATTTCGAGCAATGCGCCCGCAAGCGCAAAAACAATTAAATAAAATTGTGAAAGCTATTGAGTTTGCCGCTACATTTATGATATAATGACTTAGGCTCGGATTTAAGCCTCAGCGCCCGTTATTTCGGAGCGCATATTCAAAACAATTGCGGAAAGGTAATCAATATGATAAAGCTTGCGTGCTGTATACCCGGCGGCTCGTTTATGCCGGAGGGAGTTAAGGAAGTCCCGAAAGCACCCGATGTAGATATAATCGAAAAATGCGGCTATGTGCGTGAGATTGGCTATGACGCTTCGGAGTGCGGAGCGGGAATGATCATGTCACTGACCGATGAACAGTTCTCGGCGCTCGTGCGTGAAAACGAAAAACGTTCTCTTGGACTTGTCGCGGCTAACAGCCTGATCCCGCCTACGCTTCCGATATGTACGGACGACGCGGATTTCGGCGCGCTTAGGGCGTATTCCGAAAAGCTGACGGCGCGGCTTGAGATGCTGGGCGTGAAGCTCGCCATACTCGGCAGCGGCCAGGCGAGACGTATACCGGATGGGCTTGACAGAGAGCTTGGATATGCGCGACTCGCGAAATTTATGAATATGTTTGCGGAGATCGCTGCTCCGCACGGAGTTCGCTTGGCGATAGAGCCGCTTAACAGATTTGAATGTAATGTCTTTAATACCGTAAATGAAAGCGGGGATTTTGCCCGCTCGCTCGGAAACGACGGCGTATGCCTGCTTGCCGATTCTTTTCATATGTCGCGTGAGGGAAGCGATCCCGCCTGCGTGTGCGATTATGCGGATAAGCTTATCCACTGCCACATATCAGAACCGGGTTCAAGAACGTATCCCGGAAGCCCTAAGAGCAGCGATCTGACATATAACGTGCGCTTTGCAAATGCGCTCAAGAATATGCATTATTCGGGAGCTGTGACGGTCGAATGCGGCTTCGATGATTTCAATTCGGACGCTACCGCCGCGCTTACTTATCTCAGAAAAATTTTTGCATGAATAAAATACAGAAAGGATCAGAATCATGAATCAAGTGCTTTTTAAGCTTAAGGCTGTGCGTACATTGCGAGAGGAGCCGGT
>CAYXNQ010000102.1:2803-5179 GCA_964466545.1 uncultured Lachnospiraceae bacterium
TGAATCAAGTGCTTTTTAAGCTTAAGGCTGTGCGTACATTGCGAGAGGAGCCGGTATTCCTTCGCCCGATAGAAGGAACTGTATCCGACGGTATAGCGGCGGTGAAGGGCTGCAACGGTCTCGTTTATCCCGCTCAGAAATACGAAGACGGCGCGATAGTTATCGTGACTGCGCGCGAGGGCGAGGAGATCTGTATGCGCGAATACGACGAGGCGTCGTTCGGGGGAGTGAGGATCGAAAAGGATGCCGAAAGCGATACGCTCCACGTATCCATCGCCGGTGAAAAATTCTCCGATTACGTTTACGATCCCAAATTTGACAAGCCGTATTTCGGAGCCGTTCTCGACAGCCACGGTCATCCGTTTACCCGACTCGATTTCTATACGCATGAGCATCCGCACCACCGCTCGCTTTTTATCGGCGTGGGAGATGTTAACGGAACGGATTTCTGGAATGAAGAAGAAAAATGCGGTCTTGTAAGAGTAAGCGGAGTTCACGATATCAATTTCGGACCGGCTTACGGCTGCTTCTCCTCGGATAGCGTTTGGCAGACTAAGGACGGTGTTAAGGTCGTTGACGATACGACGCGTTATACCGTATACAATCAGGACGGAAAAACGAGATATCTCGACGTTGAGGTAACCTTTAAGGCAAACTACGGCGACGTTGAGTTCGGCGCTACAAAGGAGGCAGGTCCTCTCGGAATCAGAGTCCGTGACGAAATGCGCGTTGATATCGGTACCGGCGTTATGAGAAACTCATACGGTGCTGTAAGCGAAGCGGAATGCTGGAGCAAATCTGCGCATTGGTGCGATTTTTCCGCGAATATTCAGGTGGAGAAGGGCGTATACGAGGACATGGGCATTACCGTTTTCGATAACGAAAGCAACGAGCGCTATCCTACAGCATGGCATATCCGCGATTACGGTCTGTTTGCCGCGAATAATCTTTATTTCAAGGGCGGTCTTTCCATCAAATCCGGAGAAACGCTTACGTACAAATACCGCGTTCTTTTCAGAGAGGGCAAATTTGATCAGCAGGATATAACCAATAGATTCCTTGCTTACGCTTTGCAAAAATAACCGAATAGAACGATAATTATTCTCTAAAGTCCCGAATATACTTTGTTATAAAGTGTATTCGGGACTTTTTTGTCCTTCGTTTTCGGAGAGTATATTATGAAGTGTATAAAGATCATTGCGTGGTGCGTTTCGGTTTTGTTTGTTATAAGCTTGTTTGAGATCTTTGCATATGCAGGCGAATCGGTGGCGGTAGAGATTGAGGACATAATGCCGTTTGATGTTGACGCAAACAGCGCGATACTGATGGACGCGGCGAGCGGCACGGTGCTGTATTCCAAAAACGCAAATGAAGCGTATCCTCCTGCCTCGGTAACGAAGATCATGACGATACTTCTCATAATGGAAGCGATAGACGGCGGTAGTCTGTCGTTTGATGAAAGCATATCGGTGAGCGAATACGCGGCGAGCATGGGCGGCTCGCAGGTGTATTTGAAGGCGGGAGAGACGATGACGGTACGAGATCTGCTGAAAAGCGTCGTTATTGCGAGTGCGAACGATGCCGCGCTTGCGCTCGCCGAAAGGATAGGCGGAAGCGAGCTTGCCTTCGTCGCGAAAATGAACGAACGCGCCGCCGAGCTCGGAATGAATAACACTAAATTTGAAAATGTTACCGGGCTTGACGACGATACGCAAGATCATGTGAGCTCGGCATACGATATTGCGCTGATGTCGCGGGAGCTTTTGAAGCACGACAAGATTTTTGAATTTACGACGACATGGATGGATACGATCAGAGACGGTGAATTCGGGCTTACGAACACAAATCGGTTGATACGGTTTTATAAGGGCGCGACGGGCTTGAAGACCGGTTCCACAGCTCGCGCGAAATTTTGTATCAGCGCGACCGCTCAACGCGACGGCTTGCATCTTATAGCGGTCATAATGGGCTCGCCGACGAGAGACATAAGAAACGAAGCGGTGAAGAGCTTGCTCGACTGGGGCTTTGCAAATTACGGAATTTACAAGCACGCGGGCGGCGAGGCGGGGACGCTAACCGTTAGGGGAGGCGTGCTGAGCGAGATCGGTCTTTCGAGCGACGGAATTGAACTTTTGGTGAAAAAGAGCGAGCTTGATAAGGTAAGGTGCGATACCGCTTTGCCGGAAAGCCTCTCGGCTCCCGTCGCGCAAGGCGACAAGGTCGGCGAGATCGTTTATTATCTCGGCGATGTGGAGATCGGGAGATCGGATATAAAAGCGGCTGAAGCTTCCGCGAAGCTCGGATATATCGGAGTGCTTCTGCGTATGCTTGACAAAATTCTGCTCAAATAAACATTTAATTTCAAAAACCGCTTGA